>NZ_LZHR01000021.1:0-63551 GCF_001690675.1 Gilliamella sp. Occ4-3 | reverse complement strand
TTTACTCCGATCTTTTTTATAAGTTAAAAACTGAAAAATATTGAAAAGTATTTCTTTTATTTCAGTTTTATACGATCCTTTAAGATCCTTTTTTCAATAAGCCTTTGAGCTTTGTTTTGTAATAAAATCCAACTGAAAAAAATTTCATGATAAAACCATGTAGGTGGGTGCGGTGTAGCACAGATTAGGTCACACGATCGATTTTGTCCCCGATTATTTATTTTTTAATAACTCAGATATGAAAATAGCCAATAGCTCAGGTTGGTTATTGATTTATTTTGATTTTATTTAAAATTTATTAAGGCGGCAAATATGGCATTATCAAGGGCTGAAATTCAAAAACGAAGTGATAAGAAAAGAGGTGTAAAACCTAAGGGATATAAGTTATCGATTGAAACAATAGAGATGATTGCGGAGCTAAGCAAAAGCACGGGCAAGGCACAAGGGGCAATTATCGAAGAAGCAATAAAATTATATAAATGTTCGCTATAAAAAAGCCCACGATCGTGGGCGAGGCGAGGGCACAACGTATTATTTTGCAATCACGGGCGAGTATTTTTTATCTAGATTTATCGCATCTGTTTTTACGCCTGTGATTGCGCCTGCATTGACCGGAGTGCTCGTGTTCGGGTGTGAATGCTGCGCTGTCAAATCGGCTAGCCGCTCAATCAGTTCTAGCGTGTCTAACATCAATTGCGATACATTTATCTCACCGCTACCGATCCAAACTTGGGGGGCTACGATTTCTTGTTTTGCGCCGGCAATACTCTGACGAATTGTTTTAATCTGTTCTTTGATTTCGTTTGCTGTGACATCAATTTTATTTTTTACTGATATTGTTTGATTGTTGTTTATTGTTAATGAGTAATCAATACCGACAAACTGCACAAAATTCGAATTAGTCCCAACTGTATAATCTTTTAGTGCAATACTAGTAATTGTATTAGCGCTTAATTTGTGATTGCCGTAAACCGTGAGCGTATTATTGGCTGTAACTGTCGTTTCTTTGGTTGTTGTTTTTTCAGTTGATGAATCGCTATTTAAACAATAATCACGGGCGTTATCTGTCACAGTCTGATCGCTTTCACGTATCATATTGCCGACGTTGTCAATCTTTGTAAAAACCTCAGCACGTTGTTGCAATAAATGCTCGTCTTTTTTGATGTTTGGCATTGTTTTGTTATTCGGGTAAATGTTTCGTATAACCGGCTGATCGGGCTTGCCGTTAATAAACCCTATTTCTACTTCTGTGCCCTCCTCTGGGTAGTGGTACGACCCGCCCTCAGATCCTATATTTGTAACAGGCAACGGTACCGCTTTATAAACCGGCGTCGTCGATTCTTTGCCGTTTTCATCTAATAACTGCACATTAACGGCGTACTTGGGACGGAATGGGGTAGAGATATCACCTAAGTTTGTTTCGTCAGAAATTGCTACAACCTTGGCCATTTTTGACAGATGATAACCATCGGCAAGTTCTGGGAATTCTTTTTCAATTTGTCGCCGTGCTGCCGACTTTTTCCCAGATACATCCTCAAAGGTTATTGTCATGTTATCGTTAATCAAATTGACAATAGAGACCTTTTTACCGTTAATTTTAACGCCTGGGCGTAATTTTGGCACTAGCGGAATTTCGACAATGTTAGATCCGGCGGTTGAAGATGCTATTTTATTTAAATTATCGCCAAGCTTAATGTCTTTATCATTAAAATAGCTATCGTTATAGCTACCGCAATAGATTTTACCTACCGGTGTTTGAAAAAATGTATATTCGGGGATATTGAAAGCCCGGCCAATTTCTTGTAACAGATGATAGCCAGTTCCCGCATGTTTAAAGTGTGGGATTTTTGTATTAACATAATCAGCGGCTGGCAAATTGAACTTTAAGCCTTTTTTTTCTGTCAAATAATTAGCAACATCTTTTAGGGTTGGGTGCTGAAACGAACAATCAATTGTTTGTTGATAACAACCGATTAATTCGCGTATAAATAGCTTTTTAGTGTTGCGTGATGCCGCTTGCTCGCTTTCGACAAAACCAGTAAAAAAACGCTGTAAATCATTGTTATATCCAACATTGATTTTTATCACTTTATTTTTAAGCGATGTTTTATTATCTGCGATAACAATAAAACCGCGACCACAAGCGTTCAGCTCTAACACAATATTACAATCTATAATTTGAACTCGTTCATTATTAATAATTGCGTATTTATTAATTTTCATGCAAAACCTCATCATGACAACGCATCATTAAATACCCCAAGCATGTCCTCAACAATGCCGCCTTTTTCTTGCTCTTGCTCCTCGCTTGGCACTTCTTCAATTATTGCGCCCACATTTTCGTCACCGTTTTCAACTGCTCGTTGTTGTGCCCGTGCTTCTCGTTTTTCGGGCACTGATTTACGTTCTGATAGCGTAAAACTAACTTGCCATGCTAATAGCGTGGAATGGGGAGAAACCGAAACTTTTCCACTGAAAACCGCTTCACGTAAATTTATAACGTTAGCCGTTGCATTTGCTACACGATACAGCTTTTTAGCTCCGCCTTTTTCGGTTTGATATGACAATTCAATCAATCGGCTTAAGCGATCCGGTGTTGAATATTCAATTAACCCGTTAATATTTAATTTCTTTGGTTTGATACCTTTTTCACTGCTGTTAGTCGAAGATGATTGCCCTGACTGGTCTTCTTCCGGCAAATCATACTCGGCAGAAATTGACGGGTTTTTTAATATAATTGATTCACCGTCTAACGCCAATACAATATTATCAACGCTTCCAGCAGATCCGTTATTGTTCAACGATGAGTTTTCTATCATGTACTAAATCCAAAATAGGGGTTAAGTCGTTATCAGAGAATGCTAACAAAAACGTAAAAATATGCTCTTTGTTCGGTAATTCTTTATAGAGATCACACGGCAAACCATAAAAAAATGTTATATCAATACTACCGCCAGTTAATGACGTCGTCTGACTAGCAACTTTATTTAAAACGGCTGCTTTTTGCTGTGCAAACTGCTGTAATTCACTCATTACGCTATCAATTGATGCTTTAGCGTCTTTTTGTGCCTCTTTTAACGTTTGACTGTTAACAATTGCACGCGTGTTACTTGATGATAGTTGCTTTACAATTTTACGATCTGCCGGGTTCGGTATAACCATTTTTGTTACATCTAAATCTTGCACTGTTTTAGCTGTTCTCAGTGCTCGATTGATTTCCGGCAAATCCCATCGCTTACTTAACGCTTCCAATTGATTAATAAAACCGGTTTCCGTCACTGAAGATATTAATATAACAGCAACCGGCGTTATGCTGTCGATTTTTGCCAATAACGCCCTGATTGCTTCTTCGGGTGATAAAAATTTGCTATTAGTGACTTTGTACGGCTCAATTGCTACAACTTCAAAGCTCATTGGCTTATATTTTGCTAATGAAAATGTTTTATCACACCACATGATCGATTACTCCGGTTTTTCCGGCCAATCAATTTCTGGCGCAGCATCGACGTCAATACGATTTAGTAAAACCCGGTATTTTTTCCAAGCCGAATACGCCGTTTTTTCTTCATTAGTTGCAATATCAGTATCAATCGCATCTTGCAAATAATCAATCCGTGATTTAGCTTCACTTAGTAACTGATTTTTTTGCACTGATGCTAACATGACATAATGATTATGCTGTTTTTCTTTGTCTAATACCCATTCTTCACCGTTCCACACGTCAAAATCGCAAGCAGGCTTTAGAAAAGTGTAGTCAACCGGGATATCACCAATTTCTTTTACTGTAGCTTCTTCGCCATTTTTTGTTGAATAGATTTTCTTGCCACGGTGATCATCAAGATAAACCCACGCCCCATTTTTGCGAACAATCGCTTTATTTTCCGGCGATTCCACCGGAGCATCTGAGCATGCGTGAACAGGAAAGCCAAACCCATTAGCTACGTACTCATAAGTTGCATTAATGAATTCACCCGTAACCGGATCTGAATTGTAAATAAGCACCCAACCCGGCTCTACAGCAAAGCCGTTATTGTCAAATTTAGCGAATGGTGGCGTTAATTTGTATTTCATATATAAACCTCTTTTATTACTCTGCTCTAACAATAAACAAAAATGCAAGACTTCTAACTCGATTCTCGTGAGCGATCGGAACGTGTTTTGCTGCGTCGAAAATTAATTTTTGATGCGAACCACCCGACCAGTTGCCCGTTTGGTAAGCACCAATCGAATTCACACTAGCGTAGAAAGCTCCAGAACTAATATTTTGATGCGTGGCCCCGGTCATGAACGTTTCTAAACAACCCCAGATGTTACGTATAGCGTCGCCCTGCCAGCTCAAAATTTCACGACCCGGGTCTACGCCGCGACCGTCATCCCACCCCCGAATATATTCACCCCTAATATCTGGGAGAATACCGTTAGGGTAAGCCGCTGCAAGACGAGGATATTTGCTTCTATCAAAGTGCCATCCATTGCATTTTGCCCAGCCCGGAGGAGGATTAACACTGGGCCAAGGAAGCGGAACGCCAACCGGCACAGAGCGATCGCGAACGTAAGAATCTAAATAGCTAATTCTATTTGGATCAATCCAACCGTTGTTAAAAAAATCACCGTAAAACGACCAAAGCAACTTGTTTTCGTCGCTTGAATAAACACCAACAACGCCGTCATTCCTGACGACAAAATGAAATCTCTTGTCTGGTGACGCTACAACAGATTGTTGAAACTCATCTGACCATGAAAACTTATCATTCAAGCTATTAATTCGATTGTATGCGTTATTAGCTTTATCGTTAACGTTTTTCACAGCTAACAGCGTTGCCGCCTCTGTTTCTGATGTGCTGTTAATTTCTGAACTGAGTTTAACTATTCCCACCTTTTCAGTCGTTGCATGATCGTACGTTGTGATAAATGATTTCGGTTTAACAACAACTAGCTTGCCGTTTGCGTCAACTGAAGCTACACGCTCAACAAAGTGCTTAAACCCGTTTTTTTCGTAATCTTTTAAATTAGTGCCAGCAATTAAATTGTAGTTTACCGACCATTCACCAGTTACAGTACCGGCTAGCCAAGCATCGATGTATAACGATTGATTACTTTCGACTTTTATCGATGTTTGAGCTGTGTGCTCAACTCGCAAACCGGCAACATATGCCAAACCTGATGATACTGTTAATTGATTGCCATTTTTTGTTATTGCAAAACCGTCATTAATTGCTAATCGATTATATAAATCATAATTAGTTAATCGAATACGTTCATCTTCGCCAGCTAATCGTTTTGAATAATCAATCTGCCAAGTTTGGGCATTGACAGTAATACCGGTCGATTCAGAAGCATTATCAATTTCTAACCAAATCGATTCCGTGATTGTGTTGCCTTGCCGTTGCCCCGCGGTCTTTATTTTTCGTGTTAAATCAGTATGCATTACCATGCATAGCGTGTTAGTTTCAGAGTTCACCAAACCAATATAATTGAAAGAAAAATCACCAATACTAGTGTCCAGAATAACAGAATAAACAACTGTTTTATCATTCAATAACCCGGATTGCGTAACTGGAGCAGTATGTACGATTTGACTTGCGGCGGGCATTGAACCGTTTAAATCGATTTCAGTATCGCCATTTATGCCGTTGATGTTAGCAAATATAACTTTATCTAGTTTTATCGGTTGTGATTTGCTCAATTGTTTTATAAAAAACTGTTCGCCTGTTTTTACTATTGCCGTTTTACTCATTGCTGTACTCCATTAAATTCTTTTACTTCACCAAAACCACCCACTTTTAAAATTACTGTTGCTTGGTGTATTCGCTTAAAATCAAATTTAGAACCGTTGTAATGCTGTTTGTTATTAAAATCACCGCACTTAAACCTCATCGGCTGCACGTGAACAATTTCAAAAAAATAACGCCGACATGTACGCCCGTATTGCCTGATAATTTCAGTTAACAAATCGCGGTTATTTGTTAACTGGTTATCAGATAATCGCAAGATAATAACGTCCCAATCATAGCCGCTTTGGCGTTCTAATATTTGAACCGTGCCGATTTCTAGCCGCTCAAATATATTTTTAAATCCAACAACCGATCCCGAATCTGTAGCATTAGCGTATGCGTATTTAATACGTTTTCGATATAGTGCCAATGGCTCGTTATTTAGTCGTTTAACATCGCGTTGATATGCATACAAAAATAATAATCGCTCGTCGCATGTTAACGGGTCGAACTGCATAACTGGGAATTTTAACCATTGATACATACGATCCCAGTACTTAACCGCTGCATTAGCCAGCTTTAACGGCTCGCCTTTGTTCATCCACACTGGCAGCTTGATTTTTAATTTCATTCTGCAACCTCGGTATTTATTGTTAGAGTTCGAAGTCTTGGCACTTCTAACTCGCTGACAATGTCGCCGATGTTAAATACAATCGAATGTAATTCGTTAAATTGTTCGTGTAATTCTTCGTTTAATTTTGAGATGCTAAAACGTGAATACGCATTTACCTGAGTTACGTTATAGTCGTTGTTCTGACGAAATGCGCAACGTATAAAATGCTCAACGTTTAATACATATTGATTGATGTTTGTCGGCTGCTGTTCACGTTCAAAATATAATGTAACAGCAATATCAATTTTCTTTTCCGGCACAGCAAAGCACCGCAGATCGTCGCCATGCCCTCTGTAACCTTGCCCCATAATGTAGTTATTTACTGTATCGATAAAATATTTTGAATCTACGCCGTCATTTAGCAATAGATATAAATTTGCGGTACCCGGGCCACGTGGCGCGTCATGCACAAAATAAACTTGCTTGGTTGAAATACCGGTAATTGTTGTCACAATGCCACGGTAAACGGCATCAGTGTGATAGTGGCCAACAAAGTTATACTGATTCTTAGTTCTATCTCTTAAATCGTCATCTGATTCAATATTAGCCCCCGGCGATATCAACCAATTATCGTCATTAGTAACAGTTACACCGTCTATCTGTTCAACTAAAAAACGATAATAACCAGCAGCCAAGTTATAGTTTTCACCGCTGCCGACGGCCACTACTGGAATGCGTGCGGCTTCAACACCTGCCGGTATGCTACACTCTTGAGTAGTTTGTAATTGATATGTAACCCCGTTAATTTCGGGCGAGCTGATCACAGTGCCTACAGGTATAACAACCGCCTGATTTTTATTTGCTTTAGTGAATAAAATTTCACCCGTTGCCAATGTTGCCGGCTTACGCTCTAAATTAACTGCGTTAGCAAACAGATCTAAAAACTGACCGCTTGCAGTCATTAAAAACATATTCATTAATACATTTTTGATAAATGCATCTTTTAGCCAAACGTATGGCTTTATAACGATAGCCGACATTAATCGCCAAAAGGGGGAGTATTTCGATGTATTGGTGATTAACCCCTCTGCTTTTGTCAATTCTTCGAACTCTTTACGGGCAGCGTTTTCATCAACTGGCATACCGTGATCGTGTAGAATTTTTTCAAACATTTTTTGATAATCAGCCATCGATTGATACTCCAATTTTCCCAAAATCATAAGTGTCAGCAGTCAGATAAAGCCGCTCTGCTGTTTCCTCTTTGATGTGCGCCGTGCCCGGAACAATACGCCGATCGCTTTCAACTAACAGAATAATCTTAGTAAACACGTCATACCTCATTGTTGGCGAGCGTTCAGCAACTAATTCAGTCGCTAAACCGCTTTCAATAATCGCATGTTTAATATCTTGCCCGATGCTTTGCTGATTTTTTGCTAAGTTCGGCTCATAGCCGTTATTTAACGAAAAATCACGATCAGTAATGAGTAAATCAAAATATTTATCCTGCATACAATTGATTCCACTCCTGTAATTGTGCAGGCGTCATCGGCTGCGCGTTATTAATTGTGACCGACTGAATATTCTTACTATTGTCAATATTCTGCGATTTACTGTTTTGAATCTCTTTTGACAATCCACCATGATCGATATCACGCACGATCGTACTTGTGATCGGCGATTTTGCAGTGCTAACCGGAGATTGCTCTGGTTCGTCGATTTTTTCGTATTCAAGTAATTCGATGTTAACACCCGGGATATAATTTAAGCCGTCGATAATTGTGTTAATAACATCTATTCCTTTGTTTTGAATGATTTTAAAAACGCCCCAAAACGCTTCTTTCAATGCATCGCCGACTTTTGAAAATGCGTCAGCATCAGTAAAAAACTCAACAAAACTATCCCATCCGGCTGTTAAATCATCGATTGTTGATATAAATGTATCGCCGATAAACTCAAAAACACCACAAACAACATCAGATAATAAATTGAACGATTCAATCCATGATTGAATATATGCAGTATCTTTTATATAGTCCCAAAACTGCGAGACTAATGTAATAGCGTCAGTAAATACTGATACAATTTTATCTTTTAACCCAACAAACAGAGATACCCAAACATTAATCCCAAATTTAACGATTTTCCAAAGCAACAAAAACACTTTGCCGATGAATTTTAAATAGCCTGCGATCATCTTAAATACCCACGTTTCACTAAACGCAGCCCACAACGCTTTAACTTTTTCAATAACCCAGTTAATTGCGTTACCGATCTGTTTACGAAACACCCAGCAAATAGCAATCACAGCCGCAATTCCGATAATAATTAGTGTAATAGGGGACAGCAGTAACGATATAACACCCGAAATAATTGCAAACACAGCAGCAATACCCGCCAAGCTTATAAGTGCAATTGTGATAATGCCGATCCACTTAGCAATATTTGGAAACATTTCAAGCCATTTGGCAAATTTGCCGATAACGCCACTAATAGCATTCATAACCGGCATTAAAACTGGCAATAACGCCCGTCCAATTAATTCTTTAATATTCATAAATTGAGCATTGATACGCTCTAATGGCTTGACGTTACCTTGTGCCATTTTTTGCATCAGCTTGAAGTTTTGACCTTTGCCGATTTCTTTAATATGTTGATTTAATTCATCGGAGTTATTCGCCAATGTTTTTACAGTATCTGCACCAGCACCAAAGGCTTTATCTAATAATTCTTGGGCTTTAATGTTCTTTGATAAATCCTTGCCAAATTTACCCTGTATTTTTGCGATAATTTCTGGCATTGATAGCATTTTGCCGTTAGCATCAGCAAACGAAAGCCCTAGCTCTTTACCGGCTTTGCCTAAGTTTTTATACAGTGCAGCATATGAGCCCGCAGCACCCGCGCCAAGGCTTTTACTTGCCATGCTTAAAACGACGGCCTGCTCCGACATACTTACGCCATTATTGGCGGCTGTGCCTTTGGTTTTTTGCATCATGCTTTGCAGTTGCTGAGTTGAGACGTTAAAATTGTTTTTAGCATATGCCGAGATCCCGGCGGCATGACGGGCAAAATTTAACTGGCCAATTTTATTAACTGTTCCTTTGTAGCTCGCTGCCATTTGCTCAATGTACGCCGTTGATGTGTCCACGCTTTCGCCTGTCGCTTTTGACAGCATATTCATCGCAGCAACAGCCTGCGGTACATCTGCATCACTAATACCAGATAGCGCCCCTTTAATTGATGATGCTGAATTGACGAAATCAATAGCACTAGTGCCATATTCAGCACTGAATTTTTTTGCTGCTGTTCGCAGCTCATTAATTGACGAAACACCGCCCAAACTAGCGTTTTTTAATGCTCTGTCCATTTCCTCAGCAGGAGACAGCAGGGCGGTAATGCTCTTGGCAACAGCAAACAGGGCAATGCTGCCGCCGCCGATTTTTTTAAATGAGCTTGCAGCAGTCGCATTAAATGACTTAAATTGAGACTGTACACGCTTAAGCGGTGCTGTTACGCGATCAGTTAATTTAATTACAAAATCTAATGATGATGACATTTATTATTTAACACCCTTAAACGCTTTACCTATACCGTTTGCCACTGCTGCTGCCGTTACTTCGGCTAAATGATTATCTAGCCACGCCGCCCGGGCGAGGTTTTCGCTACTATCATCCTCACTTGGTAAATAGTAGCGGCGTAAGATTAAAAGCTGTTCAAGTGAATTTTTTTCAATCTTACTTACTCGCCGATTTAGTTTTTTACTTCAATTACCAAATCTGGCGCATATTGTTTGATAACTTTTTCAATAATCTGTAATGCTGCCCCGACATGGTTTTCTAAAATTTCGTTTAACTTCTCTTTATCTTCTGCTAACACAGTACGACGTAAAAAGTTGGTTGCGGGTGCAATTTTGTCGTTCATCGTGATATCGTTGATATACGTGTTATAAGCCAGCTTTGTTGGTTCGAATGTGATATCTGTGCCATTAATTGTTAGTGTGATTTTCATGTTGTACCTCTATTGTTTCTACTAAAGTGTTATGTCTCAGCGCACAATCGATATAAATACTGCGCCACTCAATTAATGCGTTTTGTATTGCTGCTGCTGAGTTGTTCTCAATTTTCGGCAATATTTCAACGCACTTTGTTAATGTGTTTTGTTGATAAAATTTGCTCGTAATCTGCTGTTTGTTTGTTGAACAGCTCGACAAAATCACGGCTAATGCAATTGCTGTTAGTAGCATTGCTAATAGTCTGCGTTTTTTTGTTATTTTGTCGTTCATACGTTTTTACCTGCTGTAGTTTAGTTTCTAGCTCTTGCGATTTATTATTAATAACTGATTGTTGTTGCTTTGCTTCAAAATTCAGCTTGTTTGTTTGTTTTAGTGATTTGCTATCATGTTGTAACGATGAAAAATAAACACCAAAACAAAAAATCAGTAATATAAATAAAGCAATAATCACTAGCCTATACTTACTCATTTGAACCCCAACGAGCTTTAACTGCCCGAACATCAACATGGGTAAATGTGCGGTATCGTCCGATCCCGAAATTTTCCGGACATTTTGCATCTAAATAATCAGCAACAGCAGACGGCGGAACGTTTTTTACTCTGATGTCAGCAGCGTTACCGAGCACGTGCTGGCTACTGGTTTTACCCCCAACGGCTTGATTATGTTTTTTGCAGCGGCATGCACTATTAACAAAAACAGGAGCATTAAAATGAGCACGAACATCTTCTAATACATCAATTAAAAGTGGATTTACATCATCAAAGCCGCAACCGCATTTACATGCAAATTCTGAGCGTTTAAAGTGTGCTGATAAATTCATTAATTTTTTCCTTTTTGTTTTTTATCAATGTAAGTAATAACAACCCATTCAATCAGTGAGTGCCCAAGAATACCGAGCAACGCCGCCGCGCCAACGACAACCAGCTGAGGTGCGTTTGGGTGAGGAATCATTATTAAACCGGAAATAAGAGACGAACCAGTACCTAGCAACGCTCGCCCAATAACTTTTCTCCAAGTGATCGCTTCGTCACCAGCGAGCAGCTTAGCTACACCGAGCATAAAGCCTACAAGCCCGATTTTTACTAATAATGATTCTTCATTAGTCATTGTTATAACCCATTAATAATTTAATAAATTACGTGTATCAGTTGCGGACAAATATGGTACGCCGTTAATACTGACAAAATCTGGGGACGTGACAATGTAATCGATAGTGTGAGTTGTCTCGTCGTCACTTGATTTATCTGCATTAAGCAGATCTGATATTTTTAATCTGCATCCAAACGCTTCTATTTTTTGACTTTCGTCGCCGGTATCCGCATAAAACATCAAATCAAAGTCTGGCAGATTACGAAATGAGCCAGCACTGCGAGCAAGATCAATCAATTTGTTAAAATATTTGCTCGAAAAAGTTAGCGCACCCTCGGCAGTTACTGAACCTGCAACGTACCCATCCGGAACGCCGTTTGTTGATGCTGCCGCGCTATTATCAGTAATCGATAGCGTCGCAGTTTTAACTTGAACTAATTCGCCGCCGATGTTGACATCGAACGATTTTCCCGTGATTCTTGAACCCATTTAATTACTCCTGTTATTGGTCTAATGAAGCATCAAGCATTAAGCTGATAGTGATTTGCATCGGAATATCACGCGTGCGCACAACCGCATAAATATCAACTGTTTTAGGTGTTTTCCACGTGATCACAATGTCGCCGTCCCGCGGTTTTTTAACCTCTCCGGGGAATTCAATGCCGTTTATTTGTGATGTGATTGACATCTCACGCATGGGCTTAGCAAAGTATTGCTGATGTACAGCTATCGAATTAGCTGAGCTATTGAATGATGCATCGGCAATTTTTGCGATCGCTAATAATCGAATTTTTCGAGCTACTTTATCGATAACGCGTACTGTCTCTGCTGATTGATAATCACCGCCCTCAACGTCTAGCGTTCTATCATCGGCCCAGTAAATGCCGTCGTAATCTGGATACCACATCGGCACACTGTAACGATTTGCGTTCAGTGTTTGCAGTGTGGCTAATGGCAATTCAATACCGGCGGAATCGACTGGCAAGGTGTCACGCCCTAAATTACTTACAGCGCCAGTTTTAACGCGTGCTAGCGCATCAGCAATGGTTACCGACCGATTGCATGAACGCCCGGCATTGACAAAAGGCTCGTTGCCAAAAATCATGGGTACAAGTGTAATTGCATATTCAGCAATACCGTTTTGTAGTGTTGCTAGTCGTGATTCATATTTTGCCCACGTTTCGTTAGCTTGTAGTCCCTCGACACCTAAAATAAATCTTACCCAGCGCCCGTACTTTGCAATTAAATTTTTGCGCAGACTAATGGCTTTATTGATTTCAGCTTTAGTATTGATATTTTCAGCATAAACAACCGCTTCATACGATCCGATTTTTTGAGCCTGCATTACTGCATCAGTCCAATCTTGCCCATCGTTTAAAATAGCAATACTTGCAAACCAGTTTTGCCCTGCGTTTTCTAATGCAGACAATATGCCTTTTTTTAGTGCGCTATCGTCATTGCCGAGCACGCCATTAAAATCAGTTTGTGCATTGACTGAAATAATTTGCCCTTTGTTTTTATTTGCATTGCCGATAAATAAAAATCGTCGCTCAACTTCATCTGTTTCACCTTGTAACAAATTAAGTTGATTAATTGTAATTGTTGGCCAAGTCATTTAATTTTTACCTCTTCATGTTTTGGGCTTTTACATCCCAGCCAAAGCTAATATTTTTAAGTTGTCGTTCTAATATTTTGGAAAATTCGTTATCAGTTATACCCATAAACGCACGGCTAGGGATTTTTACTGACCAAAATTGCTTAACTAGCTCATCGACCATTCTTTTTATTACTACCCCCGCCTGTGCTCTTGAATAATTTTCACTAAGCCACTTAACCGATGATTTAACTTCTTTTCCTTTTCTTGAGTGCGTATGTCCTAGCTCTCTTAATTTTTTAATTTGTTGTTTTGTAATCGAACCCTTTTTTTTGCTATTAGATTGCTTTTTAAATTGCTTAGCATTTTGTCGAATTGTCCGCCCATTTTGTTGCACATCAGCAACTACACCGATTGGGATATTTTTATCCGACGTGCTTTTATAATGTCCTTTAAAATAAAGTTTCACCGCTTCAATCGCCGGCATTTCTCTAACCGCTATATGTTTAGCTATTTTTTTCAAAAGCGGGCTTTTACGCTTGCCTTTCCTTTCTTTAAAATCAGAACCATTAAAGTCTTTCTGTTCTTTAATATTCCTTTTTATTGCCGGAATCATGCCCAGCTTTGCTATACGCCACAAAAGACGTTGTTTTTTCTTTGGTGGCATCTCAAGCTTTTTAATAGCTTCTTGTAACTCTTTTAGTTGAGTTTTGTTTAATTCGCCTTTAATTTGCATTAATATTCACCCCGTCGGGATGAACCCAAACGCTAGCAGCGCCCAAGCTATAGCGTTTATCCTTGTACGGTATTGATCCGCTTTCATCTTCGATCAGCGTGATATCTTCTGACAGCGGTACTGCAATCATTAAGTACGCTGTTTGTTCGTCATTTTCTGAAACATCGATATCAGGATTAACATTATCAAATTGCGTATCGTCCCGGTTTTTACTTTCAAGCCAACACATGACTAAAGCAAAAATCAAACATGGGTCATAAATTCGGTAAGGGAATTCGTCAAATGTTATTACTGCGTCGTATTTCAGTTTTGCGCATAAAAGTTGCTCCGTTGGCTGTTTTGTAACTAATTTAAATACGCGATCAATTTCTAAATTGTCCATAAATGAACTGAACTTTTGCCCACGATAAACAGCTACAGGCAGGTTATCTTTTAAAAATGTAGTTAACTCAGTAATCAAACTCATATCAGTGCAACCCCGCAACGGCGCAAACCCAGTAATTTACGTATTTCCCTTGTACTTTCTGCTAATAATGCCGTTCTCATTTCTTTTTGGCTTTCGCCGATTTTGTCATCTCGACTAGCAATACTGACAAACTCACCGAGCAGGTCGGCTTTGGCTCGTGCAAACACAGCTTTTTTATAAATAATCACTGTTGAAGAAACACCCTCAACGCTGACTACTCCGCAATCGCTTGCGTGGTTAATACCTTTTGATATTTGTATGTTTTTGTATTGTTCTAACGTCAAATTGATTTCAACAACCGCAGATACAATTGCATCACGTAATAACCGATCGTTAATGTTTGGTGACATAGCTCTATCAATCTGAAATTCAGATAAATCTAAATCTGGCCAGAACCCGTCATTGCTAATAACGATTGCTGATTGATTAAAATCTTGCCCACTAAACATAAAAATACCTTTAAAAAAGTGCCCGTACGCAAACTTTGAATATCAGCAAATCAATACTTAATTCTCATTTGCTGGGCACTGGCGTTGTGTGTAGTCTGTTATTTACTTAATGCGTTAATTCGTTGCTCAATATTGCCAAGCATGGTTTTAACGCCCACTTTGGCATAAATATTTTGCGCCTGAGTTAATAACTCTTTTGCCTGATTTAATACTTCGACGTTATCGATTGCTGTGGCTTTTGGTGCGCCGTTTTCATCACGCAATAGATATAAACCGGCGAACTTGTACCATTCCGCTTTATCTGATTCATATAATCGCCATTTGTTTTTAACAAGCTCAAATACCCGGCTAAAATATGGCTCGATTGAGTGACCATTAGCGGCAGTAGTTCCGATCCATTCGAACATAGCCCTAGCAACAAAACCGGATAATTTCATACTCCACGACTTTGGCGTATCTTGGTTTTGTTCTATCGCAATTTCTGCCCAGTCTAGCCCCTGATCGAACTGCTGAGTATCAAACAGCCAAACAATGCACCAAACAAAAATTGGGTTAGGGTAGACTTTACCCTCCTGTAAATATCGCTCAACTTTTGGCATCCATTTGGGTAACACAACGTTTAATTTGTATTCGTTACGCTCTGCCATGTCATTGCCGAAATTACGTAAGTATTCGATATCACGTTCTAGCTCAGCATTAACAATATGCAAGCTATCTTTTGAATCAACTAGCACCGCTTTTTCTTGGCTGATTTGTGCCACTTTTTCCCGGTGCTGTTGAAACGGTGATAAAACAACTGTCATAAATTTACCTTTTATTGAGCTGCCAGTAATAACTGGCAGCAGGACTAAACTTAAACAAATGAGATCGCACTTTCATCAATTGACACGTATAATTCAGGCACTTCTAAAGCGTAACCCTCGTTGCGCCAGTACTTGTTTTCGAACTGCTTACGGTCTTGAACATCTTCAGCGGCGCGGCGTCGTGAGCCTTTTTGCGTGTAGATGTGAAGATTTTTAAGCGTGGTTGCCACGATACGTTTACCAGGCATGAATGGCGGAACAAATGCTTTTTTACCTGCAATAATCGTATCAAGTTGAGCGGCGGCCAAGTTTTCGGTTGGTGTGTCAGCTTTGCTATATAAGCGGAATTGCTCACGGGCAAGCAAATCACTGCCGACTAAGATAACGATATTTGGATCGTTACGGCATTCAACCGGTAAATGATTAACCAAATCCGATGCCATAGCGTCTAATGTTTCATAACTACCGCCCGGGCCTAACGTGACCGGGGTTGTTAACACCTGAGATCCGCCGTTCCACTCTTTAGCGATTTGATGCCAGCCTTTGTTAACATCCTCACCATTCGGATACTGATCAGGATCGGAAGTATTTGCAACACTGACACCATTAAAGCCAATGCGAAGCATATCTAGTGCGAACTGCTTATCGATGAAATCTTGCATCATGCGGAAAAATTCACCCTCACCGCCGGAGTTAGCCCAGACGCTTAACGTAGCCCAATCTAATGCCGCACATGAGTCGGTTTCGCTTAGTTCGTAGGTGTTACCGTCTACGCCTAATTTTCTGATAAATCGACCGCCTGACTTTCGTCCCGTCAATAATTGAGAAGTACCCGTAACAACAACTTGCCCTTTCAGTTGATCAACGTCAAAACACGTTATCATTTGTAAAAACTCGGTGCTGTGTAAAATTGCCTCGCGGAGGCGGGTATCCATTGGATTCGATAACGAAAACTGCTTAGTAATATTCGTAACGCCGGCTTGCTTAGCTAGTGCCGTGCAATATTTTTGTATTAACTGTTCTGCTTTTTGATTTAACATGTGTTTATCTCGGTTTTAGTTTTATCTTGTGATTAAAGTACTTAGTGCAAATCAATGCGTACTTAGTGCAAATCAATGCTAAATGCTTGTGAACCAATACCCGGTTTTTGACTTACGGGGGTTTTCATCAATGCATTAAATTTATTTGTTAATGCTTTATGTTCTGCTTTGAGTTGCGCCATTTCTTTTTTAATTCGTGAAAACTCGGCATTGTCAGCCGCTTCTTCTGTTACTTCTTGAGCTTCCTCAATGTTATCGATTGCTTGTTCAGCTTTTTCTTGAATTTCTTCGGCTGTTGCTTGTGCTGCTTCGGCGTTCCCATTTTCAAGCTGTTCAATCAGTGTCTTATTTTGTTCTTGCAGTTCTGCAATTGTGCTCTTAGCTTCTTCAAGCTCGGCAAGCAATGCATCAATTTCGTCTTGTGTCATGCTAAAATTCTCTCTTTTAGTGAGTTTTGATAAATTAATTTTTTTATTTGGTAAGCAATTATTTTTTTCAGAATTAAATAGTAAAACCGGCTCAGCTCGAAACCCCTTTTTATTGGCTGAAAAAGCAAGCCGTGAAGTTCCTGTACTCGCCGGCTGATCGGTAGCAGCCAAGCCGACAAGGTAAAAATCGCCGTTTTCCGGAAAGTCGGGTAAAATTTCAATTGATGAATAAATTTTCTGTTCTTGTTCATTCATAGATTGAAAAATAGCGTTAGCACGTAAGCGAGCCATTAATCTTAGTTTTCCGTCTTTTTCCTCTAACTTTAATTCTTCAACCGTGCCCAAGTTAGCAGAAAATTGCCGCCAGAATGGCTCTTCATGCTCACACCAAACCAATGCCTGATATAATTCTGCACTATAATTTTTTACAACGCTTTCGAGCCATTCCCGCTTAATTTCTCGCCCATCGATTGTTTTGCCCTCTTGAGCAATGCATAACCAATCGCTGATTTTGATTTCTGCCATATTTTTAACTTGGTTGAATTGATTTAATTGATGTGAGTATGTTAACGGCTAGTAATTTAGTTTGCACGGCGTGCGTTTCGGATATAAAGCCTTTTCCGAAAAGGGTTTGATGAATGTTTTATGTGATTACTAGACAATAGTTACATGAGATACAATACCGAACTAATTAAAGCAGCGCAGGCGCTATATTTAAAGCGTCACACGCCAAAAGAGATAGCCAAATCGTTACATTTAAAAAATGTAAGGATCGTTTACTATTGGGCGGAAAAGTATAAATGGTCGTTACTATTAAGTGAGGAATCGGTCGAAGATGCGATCAATCGCCGACTAGCACTACTGATCGGACGAGATAATAAAAACGAGTTAGAGCTGCGAGAGATCGAAAACCTGGTAGCGCAGCATGTCAAATTAATTAATGCACGAGCTAAAACACAGCACAAACAAGAGCAAACCGAAACTACAGATAATATTAATGACAATAGTGAGCAACAGCAACAAAACGAAAAATCGGGCAAAAAGCCCCGACGACGTAAGAAGAATGATGTTTCACATATTACAAAAGAAGATTTTGATGATGTTGCTCAAACGCTGTTATATAAACATCAATTATATGTTAGAGAGCATAAAACAGCGTCACGCTATCGCTTTATTTTAAAAAGCCGCCAAATTGGTTTTACGTTCTATTTTGCATTCGAGGCGTTTGAAGATGCGGTATTGACGGGCAATAATCAAATATTTGTTTCATCATCAAAAGCGCAAGCCCGGGTTTTTTCAATGTACATAAAGCGGATCGCCGATGAGTTTTTTGGCGTTGAAATAAAAGGCGGTGACTTTATCACATTAAGCAATCATGCCAATTTAATTTTATGCGCCAACAATGTAAGCACAGCCCAAAGCTATAGCGGTAACGTCTATTTTGATGAAGTCTTCTGGATGTCCAAATTTATCGACCTGTACACCGGCGCCAAAGCTATGGCAACGCTAGGGGATTTTAGAATAACGTTATTTTCAACACCAAGCACTAAAGATCACCCATGTTATAAATTATGGTCGGGCGAAGAATGGAAAGACGGATCACAAAAACGGAAAAATATCGACTTCCCGGCCGATGAAACGCTGCGCATGAACGGCACAATCTGCCCCGATAAGTTTTGGCGTTTGCTGATCACTATGGAAGATGCAATCAAGCTAGGCTTTGATAAAGTTGATATTGATGATCTAAAAGATTCGAACAGTGCCCAAGCTTTTAAAATTCTGTATTGCTGTAAATTTGCTGAAAGCGGTAAGGGCGTTTTTGACTTTGAAAAATTACAAAAATGCATTACTGATGCAAGCAAATGGCAAGATTTAGACTTAAAAGCCGATCGACCTTTCGGCAATCGTGAAGTATGGGCAGGCTTTGACCCTAGTCGCACCCGTGATAATGCTACGTTTGTGCTAGTTGCTCCGCCGTTACACCCAGATGAAAAATTTCGGGTGCTAGCTATTTATCAATGGCGGGGTATGAATTTTAAATATATGGCAAACGAAATCAAAAAAATTAAAGAAAAATTTAACATTACTTATATTGGCATTGACATAACAGGGATCGGCTACGGTGTTTATGAACATATTAAAGAGTTTGCACGGCGTGAAGTTCGAGATATTCACTATAACGTAAATATCAAAAATCAATTGGTTTTAAAAATGGTCGATGTTGTCGAGGAGGGGCGAATTGAATGGGACGAGGAGCAAAAAACCTTAATCACGGCGTTTATGTCAATTGAACAACAAGCCACGGCCAAATCAAATCAGATCACATATGCCGCTAGCAGGACAGAACAAACAGGACACGCCGACGAATTTTTTGCTATAGCGCACGCGGTATTTAATGAACCATTAAACAACACTAAAAAACGTCAATCAAAATGGGTATTACAAAAATGATAAATCTGTTTAAACGAAAAAAAGCACAAAAAACCGCTCGAATGAGTTCAATTGCATTTGAACGGCCGGAAACCGTATTAACTGACCTAACTTATTATCATAATGCCCGTAATGAATATGAACGTGATTGTTATACGATCCCAATCGATAGGCTCGCCCTGTCACAACTACCGAATATTAACGCACAGCACGGCGGAATAGTGCAAGCAAGGCGTAACATGTTACTAAGCACGTACAAAAGTGGCGGATTAAGCAATATGCAAGCCATGTCGGCTTTTTTAGATTTAATTATATTTGGTGATTGTTATCTGCTAAAGCTGCGTAACGCCTTTGGTAATGTTGTGGGATTGACGCCGCTAATGTCGTTATATGTCAGAGCACAAAAAAACGATGATGAAAACGAAATAACTGGCTTTGTTTTCCCAAATAAAAATGAAACGATTATTTACCCGGTTGAAGATGTAATTCAAGTAAAAATGTCCGACACACAGCAACAAGTTTACGGTCTGCCTGATTATTTAGGTGGTGTAAATAGTGCCATGTTAAACAGTGAATCTACTATGTTTCGCCGTCGCTATTATAATAACGGGGCGCACATGGGCTACATTTTTTACGTTAACGACCCGAATATCACCGACGAAGTCGAAAATGAAATAAAAGAACGAATAGAAAACTCTAAAGGTGTTGGTAACTTTAAAAATATGTTTGTAAGTATTCCTGAAGGCAATCCCGACGGTATAAAATTGATTCCTGTTGGCGATCTAAACTCGGCCAAAGATGAATTTGCCAACATCAAGAACATTTCAGCACAAGACCTTTTAAATGCGCATCGTTTTCCTGCCGGACTTTCGGGTGTTATTCCGGCCAACGGATCAAATACAGGGGATGTTACTAAGTTACGCAAGAATTATATGGCAACTGAAACAAAGGTTTTGCAGGATTTAATCCGTGATTCAGTGAACAACGATCAAGACATCATTAATTCACCATTTTCTAATCGATTACTATTTGATTTTGAAGTAATTATCCCGCCAACTGATTAAAATATGTTATAATTGGCTCGTGTAGAACTTCCCGGAGAATAACATGAGCCGAACCCCGTTATTATTCTGTCCAGAATGCGGCCAAAAAGCCCGAATAACAAAAACTGCCCGCACTCACAAGCTGCTAAATTATCAATATTGTTCATGCTCAGATCCTGAATGCGGTTTGACATTTAGAATTAAATCGGAATTTGATAGAGTGTTAAGCCCGAGCGCAAAAGGACTAGATAGATTAAATGCTTATTTAGCCAGTCATGGCAATAATTCACAACTGGCTTTTGATGTGGTTAATCCTGCGTAGTTTTGTCAATTTCTTTCATTTTTAATAATATTTCATGCAACAAACATAAGCCGATTTTTATATCATTGTTTGATAACTCAGCATCAATCATTAATTTGTTTAAAAATTCGGCTTGCTCTAACTTAATGCTATTTATTGTTATTTGATCCATTCTTTCACCCTTTGTTAACTGTACATATATACAGTATATTTATACAGCTATCACTTGGCAAGAAAAAATTAAAAAAATGTGATCAATGTATAACTATCTGATTTTTATTACATAAAACCATATAAAGCATTTTAGCGGTAAACTGAACAAAATTGAATTTACCGCCCAAAAAATTCACTCAGTTTTATTCATATTGTTCTATTACTGAATGCAACAAATCCGCAATACAGCAAATTATAACCATAAAATCGGTGGGGGTTGAATGTGCATTGATGCAATTACGGGCAATCGTTTCGGCCTGTTCGATTTTTGCAAAATTATTAAGGTGGATGATAACGTTTTCTGATGTGTCAACTGTTGTAAGTTGGTTAAAGTTTTTCATAGTATTTTATCCGTTGATAATGTTTAAACAATCACCACCAACATGCCAATATTGGCGGTGAACTGAACAAGGTTGGCATTACCGCTCAACGAAACGGCGCTCCTTTCGAAGCCCTCGCTCAGTCCACCATAGAATAGGTATGACTAAGCACGCATAAAAATACCGCTGACGCGGCTTATACGTCGTTGAACTAACAAGATGCCAATCTTGACGTTAGATTTTGCTAACGTATTTTTACTATATATCGGTTTTAGTTTTATTGTCAACATGTGTATTTACCCTGTTTTATACTTAAACGTATATTATCCTGAAAGTTTTTTACAAAATTTAAAAACTCCACTCTATATCTGGCGGTATACCACTCCATTTTTGGCGTAAGTCGATTACGGCCAACTTGTCTTTAACCCATTTTATTAGCAATTTGTCACTAAACTTTAGTTCCCGACCCGCTAAAAGATGATTTAACTGATGAGAATTGTAATTTATTTGATGTTTTTTTAGCTCATTTATCACTTTTTCACGCCGATCGTCCTGCGGTGATTTTTTAACCTCCGTACAGTTATTGACAGAACTCCGAGCGTCGCTATCGCTCCTATTTTTAGAAACAACAGCCCACTTTATTAAACGAGTGCATATAAAAGAAGCTGTACCGATAATAGGGGAAAACACACCTTTTACTTTCTTGATATCTTCCTCAAATTGATTTTGTGCTTCTTCGTACGAAATCCTTACCCGTAAATCTTTGCGCTGTACCATAGCGCCGCCTTGTAATTGAGTGTAAGCCGCCCAGTCGCCCGCATCCGCTGCGGCCAAAACCGGATCGATTGCAGGGCTTTCGACTTTTTGACTGCCAAGTCTACGAAGTTCACGCCAAACCGTTACGGGTGCGCCGCCAATTTGTTGGAATTGACGAATACCCCAACGGCTAGCCCAAGCCGTTACGTTCTTTGCCATTTCTTTTAAGTTTTGTCCTGTTTCGTCATCGACCTCATTATCAAGCTGATAACCATCAATATTTTTAGAAATATATTTAGCAATGTAGCCCGTTGCCGATCCTTTCTCTTTTTCGATATTTTCAAACTTAAAGCGAGCATGCTGCGCACCCTGTTCGCCGCCGTCTTCTTCTAGTGCATAGGTTTGCATAATTTCATAAACCCGCTGTTTGTGTGCCGGTAGCATAAAAACTAAAATATGCCAATGCGGTGTGCCGTCATGATGCGGTTCGGCAACTCTAAACCCAAAAATTTTTATACGCTCTCTGTTTAGCTTTGCTCTAATTTTTGCCCACACGCCACATAAATAACGCTGCGTGTCCCGTGGTGTGCCGCCGTTCCAGTTTTTGACAAACCCACCTTTGGCATGTACCGCGTGATATTTTGACGGCGCAGTCAATGTTATAAATGCCCCCTCATAGCCGTACTCATCAGCAATATCTTCAAAGCCTCGCATACGGACCATTAATTCGCAACGACGGATTACTGGGTTGGCGTTTGATTTATCGACCTGTAAAACTAACTCGAACTGTTCGCCTGTTTCGGTATTTTCTATACATTGTTTTTTTAGCCATTCCCGATTTTTCCGTTTTTGCTCTTTCCATTCACCCACGCAGGTGCGACTTGCATAAGGGTTTGCGTGCTTTTGTACTTGTCCGGCAGCAATAGCTAAATGCTCACGCTGAAAGCCCCATGTCCGCTTTAATCTGCTTTTCCACCACTTATCATCTGATAATTTAGCTAGTGCGATAACAATTTGCTGTTCACTGATTTCACCTTTTTTATAATCAGCAAAGTAGGGTGCTGTAATTTTTAACGGCTTGAGTTGCTCTAATGCAAATTTATAGATAGCTAATTCATGGGCGTTATTGCTTAACTTAAATTCCTCGGTTTCTAAAAATTTGATAATGAGATTGTGCATATAGCCAGCAATCTTTCCGCCAAGTTCTTCAACGTCGATTTTGTCTAAGATTGGTAATTTCGATAATTGCTCATAAAATTCTTGTACAATCAGGCTTTTTCCAGCATTTTCGATTGCGTATTGCTGCTGTACTTCGGTACACCGAGTTAGCCCACAAGTGCGTAAATAGGTATTAGCAACTTTTGAGCCTTTTTCTTGATACAGCGTTGCATATTTGTGAGCAAAATAACCACCGATAAACTGCGGAGTATCACTAAAATACGGGTGAAAATAATCATACTCATGCGGTATCTGCTCCCAAAGTGGACGCTCAATAATAGTCAATTCTTTGGGCGGTCTGCGACTTGTGGCGTATTGTGATTTTGGTTGAATATATTTTGTTGGTAAAAACTTGCCAACCGTATCGTAAAAATCACGCATACCAGAAAGCAGGGCATGTTTAACCCTGTGATTTAATGTTGGTAAGTTTTGCGTGATTGTGGTCATGTTACTTTCTACGTTTTTTATTACGATTTTTCCGTGCTACCCGGCGAGCTTTTGCTATACCCGTGGGCGTGTGTGCGGTTTTATTTTTGCCTTTGCCTTTTTTCAATTTCGGCGGCTGCATAACGATCATTGAACGCTTCAAAGAGTTAGCAGCACGTAATAAATGTTTACATATATAATTGAACACAGTTACACCTCCCTAATTTTGATGATGATTGTTAAAGCATATCCGGCGTTAACACGCCAATAATCTCTTTTGCAGGTTTTCGATTACCATTAGCGGCAACTGACCTTGGTGCGTCGATTTCGTAGATTTCGAAATCACTAAAAATACCTCTTACTATTGCGTTGTTACTGTTTGATACGATCGCAGTTGCTCCACGTCTAACGGCATGAACCAGTAAATCACGTAACAATTTCGTAACTGGGTAATTAAATTTGTGGGGAGTGTAGCCAGTAAAAATATCGTTTTTAGTGCCCGAAATGTACGGCGGATCGCAATAAATAACGTCGCCTGCTTCGGCCATTTCTATCGACGCCCTAAAATCTGCCGCTATTAACGTAACTGGGACGGAGATCAGCTTATTGCTAAATGCGATTAGTTCAGCCTTGGGAAAGTAAACCTTTTTATATTTGCCGTGCGGTACATTAAATTCGCCTTTTTGGTTATAACGGCAAACGCCGTTAAAGCAATGGCGATTTAAATAGATAAATTCAGCAGCACGTTCTAACGTAAATGGTTGCGTTATATTGCAATTAAAGCGGCAGCGAACTTCATAAAAATCGATGTCACTATCAAATAATGATTGAGTAGTATTTATTAATTCGGCTAAATCATCACGTAGACAGCGATAAACGTTAATTAAATCACGGTTTTTATCAGCTAATATATAGCTACTATAATTTGTATTGATAAACACATTACCCGCCCCAACAAACGGCTCTATTAGCCGCTGGCCGTCTGGCATGTGAGGTAATAACTGAGGAATAAGCCGACCCTTACCGCCGACCCATTTTAAAAAGGATTTTTCTACACACATTTTTTGAGCCTTAAAAGATTTGGGGCTGATTGCCCCGATTGATTATTGATTGATGGATTTATTCTGTTTCGTCTTTTTTAACTTCAAACTCAATAATATGTACATCGTCGTCAATGTCTGAGTCATACAAGTCGACAGCTTCGCAAATGATCACCGCATCACCACATGCAAGGGCAAACTTTGGATTTTCTCTTAACGGTTTTGAATACTCTTTCGGTAGTGTAATTACCCGCATCTCATGATCTGCAATTAACTCAAATAGAGAATCTTCTACATTTATTATTTTGCGTGAATTAGATTTAAATTTCTCAAACATCTGTTTTCTCCTTTATTAATAATTTATTGCTCGTGCTTACCTTTTTGCTTCTAAAATCTGCTGACAATAGACACACAAACTACACCCCGGCACGGCGTCACGTCTTGCCTCCGGTATTGGCTCGCCGCATTCACAGCAATAAAGTGATGATTTGCCGGTGTAAACCTTTGCACTTGCATTTTTCACAGCCGCGGCGGCAACTGTTTCAATGTGTGCTTGTGCGATATCTGCTAAATCTGCCATTAGAAGTCACCCCGTTGCCCTGACCGCATGACTTCGGCTTCTTGTTCTAAAAGGTCGGCTGACTGGGTCGGGCTTAAGTCATAAGTTCGAATAAAAGCCGCCAAGCGTTCCAGCTTTGCCGTAAATACGTCACAAAGTCCGCTTTTTGTTTCTTCTTTTGCCTGATTTAAGGCTTGCAGTAATGCATCGCCTTTAAGTGTTGTCATGTTCATTTATGCCACCTTTTTAGTTTCTTTTTTAAAATCTTCTTCTTCACATAATGCGAATGCATCAATAATTGCTTGCAATCGACGTAAACCTTTCTTTAAGTCGTCGACTTCTTTATCTGTCAGATTGTCATATTGCATTTGCCAAGCATGAGTAAATTGACTATCTGAGTTATAAATTTCAGTTGTGCGCAATTCGATGCCCGACGCACTAAGTAACAACCGTTTTTGACCTGGTTTTAAATTGTTAAAAGCTGAACGGGCAAGGCTGCGTTTGCCGCTTAAAATGTGATTGAACTCACGGATTAAACTGCGTGGCTCAATGGTTTGATTATTTTGCATTGTGTTCATGTACCCCCCCCTGCAATGGCTAGGATTGAGTGCGCCTAGCCTCGCACTTCTTTTTTGTTCCCCAACAAAAAAAGAACCTGTTATAATCAAATTCCCCAACAAAAAGAGGAAATAAAATGTCGTACGAAGTTAAAAATGCTGTTCTTAGCGGCTCAGATGAAGTTATTGCCTTAAAATTAGCTTTGTCTGTGCTCGCTAATAAATTATTGTCAAAAAAGGATGTTGAAGATCTTGCTAGTCAATTGAGAAACACGCAGATTCAACAATGCATTTTGTTAGCCGATGAAATCGAACAATTCAAACAGGCCGACAAGGATTTATCACGACTGAATCAACTCTTGTAAAATTATTTGTATAGTGTTTGTCCACTACTTCAAAAGCCCGTATTAGTTCTTCCGCAAGGAAAATCGGGGTTAGGTGCAGATTTTCTGCACTTTTTAATATTGCTTGCTTTATCATTCTGCATTCCCAATCAGCAATCGATTCATGTTCAAACATAATTACCCCTTTTATTGATTTGATTAATCCGCAATTAGTTTTTTATGCAACTTAATTACTTGCCCGTTTGATTTTTCAATCCAACCTTTCGGGTTGTGCGTGTTGATTTGAATATCGATCGGGGTTGGTTGCTGCGTGGTCTTTTTTAAATAGAATGAGTTAGCCATTGCTTAAACCTCAAAAATTAAATTGATTCGTTTTTTACTTTCCATTGCCGCACCCGCTGAGATATCGAACATATTAATCAGCGTACGGGTACGGCTTGATTTTTCTGAAACAGGTTTCTTCTTGACCGGAAGCTCCCCTTTTTTGACATATTTTTTAACTGTTTCAAGAGGTAAACCGGAAAGCTCAGCATAGCGTTCGACAGTTACCCAAGGTCCAAACTTTAAAGTTATTGAAATTGGTTCGCTCATAGTGCATTATGTCCTTTTTGGAATTATTGACCTTTATTGACCTTTACGAGTGTCCGTTTCGGATTGTTTTATATATTACTATCCGTATCGGAGGCGTGTCAATACTCCGAATCGGATTTTTTTGAGTTTTACGGGTGATTTATGGATACTGAAAATGAATGCAAAAAAATAATAAATAGAATGGTTTTCGCCTATGGAGCAAAAACAGTTAAGTCACTAAGCGAACTACTTGGGACTACTGTCAGTGTTATAGGTAATAGAGTCGCAAGAAATTCAATTCCATATGATTTAATAGTTAAATGCTCAATAGATACAGGCGCAAATTTGCAATGGGTTCTAACTGGCGAGGGTGAGCCAAACATCGACGGTATCAAAACAGAAAAAAAATCAATTGAACTATCAAGCGAAGCGTTGGAAAAACTAGAACGAATTGCAGCACTAAAAAACAGTGGTGCTATTACTGATGATGAGTATCAGTTATTAAAGAGTAGTATTTTTAAGGTTGGTTAATTTACGATTTATTTGACTATTGGAAATTAGGAAAAATAATGAAAAAAAAATTTAAAGCTTATACACCAATAACTAAAAAACAAATTGATGCTGTATGGCGGAGCAAAACAACACTATTTATTCTAGATACAAACATTTTATTGAATTTATATAGTTATCGTAAGAAGACTCAAGATGACTTTTTTAAAATACTTGAAAAATTGAAAAGTAATATTTGGATTCCATATCATGTAATGCTTGAATATCATAGAAATAGACTAAAAGTCATTAATGATAAAGAGAACACCATTAACGAAATAATTAAACGGTGTAATGATATGCGTTTAGAATTTCCCAACGATATGTTTGAAAAAAAAGAAGAAAAAGATATTTCATCAGCATGCAAAGATTTTAGCCGTAAATACCCAGACTTAAAAACTGATTGGAATAATATTAAGGAAGTTATTAATAAGGACTTTTCTAAAAAAAAAGAAGAGTATATTAAAAAAATAAAGCAGGTAACAGATAACGATGTTGGTATTAACAATCATGATAAAATATATGATTCATTAATGGAAATACTTAAATTCGTTGGTACCGCTTACGATAAAGGTTTTATAGAAGACATTAAAAATAAAGGTAAAGAGCGCTATAAGCATAAGCGACCGCCTGGTTATAAAGATGCAACTAAAGATCAATCTGAAGATAATGTTTACTATCATAATGGATGTGCGATTCCTTACAAATATGGAGATCTTATTATTTGGGAGGAAATAAAACGGTATGTAAAGAATGAAAAAGCCAAGTTGTTTGAAATAAAAAATATAGTGTTTGTAACCGATGATAATAAGGAAGACTGGGTTCAGAAACATTACAGTGGAGATAAAACAATATCGGTGGCAAGATATGAGTTATTTGATGAATTACTCATGGACGCTAAGCATATTAGTCATTTTCTTATTGCTGATTCAGAAAGTTTTGTTGAACAAAGTAATAATACTTTCAATTTAGAATTAAATGATGATTCAGTTAATGACATTAAAAATACTGCTAATAATTTAAAAAGATTGATTTTAGAAAGAGCTGCCTTTGAAATTTCTAATAGCCGTTCAGAAAAAAAACCAGATAGTTTAGATTCAGAAGATTTTAAGCCGCCTTCCAATCCAGAAAATACAAAATTATCTTTTTTCCAAAGAGAAAGGTTTAATTTAATGCAATCAATAAAAGCCACGAAAAGAGATATTCGTGTTACGGAAATGTTGTTATTAGAACCTCGATCTAGAGAAGATGAAATTAGATATCGCAGACGTTTATTAAGGCTTGAAGAACAATTATTATATTATTCAAAACAGTTAGATGACTTAGTAGAGTTTTATATACCTACCAAAGTTAGACCTAAAGAAGAATAAAGTGCATGACAGTACGCAAGCAATCTAACGGCAAATGGCTGTTTGAAAAATATTTAGACGGTGGCAGGCGCATTCGTAAAACGTTCGCAACTAAAGGCGAGTATTTTTAATAAATAATAAAAAAGAGGAAGGAAATAAAATGATTGATTACAAAACAGCAACAAAAGCCGAATTATTAGCCGAATTTGAACGATTAAAAAAAATATCTCATGATGACGGTTTTTTTACTAAAAAAGAATTTTTACACTTTCCGCAAATCGCAATGCCAAACGAGACGCCGATCGGTATATCATCGGGAAGCATGGACGGTAAAACATGGTTGATTATTTTAACTAATCAACGAGTAATATTTTTAGATAAAGGCATGTTTTTTGGATTGAAACAAGTTGCATTAGATTTAAGTCACATTTCATCAGTTGGCGGAGAAACTAAATTACTATTTGGTGAAATCACGATCGCCGCCGACGGACACACGTACACGGTCGAAAACGTCTCAAAAAAAGGTGTGGTACCGTTTACCAATATGATTAAGCAAGCAATAGAAGCACTAAAACAAAGCAAAGAACAAAGCGCAAACAACCACGCCCAACAACCCGCAACCAATAATAATGACCCATTCGAACAATTAGAACGCTTAGCATCATTAAAAGAAAAAGGCATTATAACAGAAGAAGAATTCCAAGCACAAAAGGCTAAAATTCTGGGATGAGTGTACGCAAGCAATCCAACGGCAAATATTTAGATGGCGGCAGGCGCATTCGTAAAACGTTCGCAACCAAAGGCGAGGCACTTGCCTATGAAAGCTATAAAGCGGCCACAAAACCGTAGTGCTATTACTGATGATGAGTATCAGTTATTAAAGGCGAGTATTTTGAAGTAAGGTTTATTTTGTACAGATTAAATTTAAAACAAGCATATTGCAGCTAAGAGTGATTTGTTTTATAGTAGTCAAGTACTATTTTTTATCCTCTTACAATGGAGTCCAAAATGGCAAAGAAAAATACATTAAATAAAGCAAACTTAAACAAGGAAGCTTTAGATTTATTTATTTCTGTCACAAAGGACATTGAAGAAACAGAAAAGCGTTTAGAACAAAAACGCAAAAAGTTTGAAGAGGTTAAAAAAAATGGAGCGTTCGGAACAACTCACCGATTCACTTTATGATTTTATCTATATAGACACTCACAAATCAAAAATCCTTTTAGCTCAAATTGAATCTAATGGGATTATTACTCAAATCAAAAACAGATACGAGCAACAAGAAACATCCGAAAGTAAAGCTGTTCTTAATACGGTCATTGGTTTTGAAAAAAATAGAGATAACTCAAACACGGAATCAACAGAGCAATCTTTCGATACAGCCTTATCTGTTCACTTGAGACTACTGCATAAATTAAGCGAACAACAAAGAATAAATAAAAATATCAATAAATCGAAAGTCGGCGATATTATTTTGTTTACCGGCTTGGTTGAGATTTTTGATATATCCACAATTAAACAGCTAATTACGTCCGGATCTCTGGATCGGTTAAAAAAAGACAAACACTGGAAAGAAATTGCTGGTTTTATCAAAGTTATTCCCGCAACAGTTCAATTCACGTTTAAAGATGAAAATGAAAACAGGGCATGGATGACATTACCCGATCATAACCTACTTATGCCTTCTAGTGAACTTCTATTGAAATACGGGAATGGTTTAGAAGGGGTTTGGTCTGTTATTGGAATATTAGATTCATTACCAGGTGAAGTGAATAGGGGTTTTGTTGAAAACAGGAAGTATATAGCTGACTTAGGCGACATATCCAATCATTTTAAAGCAATGGTAGGGAAACATCGCGAAAATTTTGGTATTACGCCTTTAATGATATTTAGACAAATCGGCTAAATTAAGTCGTCACAGCTAGACATAGATCGCAATTTGTATTAGTATTATGTGCAATTGTACCCTGTCCTCTAATCTCGGATTCACGTGCTTAATTGAGCAAAGAGCAGTTATGGCAGGGCCTTCTAATCACATCAAACAAATCAACTAACCTAGCTGTATAACACTAAATCATCATTTATATAAATTTGATTACGAGTATTATGCATGTCTATCAGAAAACAAAAAAACAAATGGCTATTTGAAAAATATTTAGATGGCGGCCGCCGCATCCGCAAAACATTTGCAACAAAGGGCGAAGCGCTTGCCTATGAAAGCTATATCGAAGAACAAGCAATCACAAAGCCTTGGATTGCTGAAAAGCAAGATCGGCGGCGTTTGTCTGACTTAGTGAATACGTGGTATTTATCACATGGAAAAACACTAGCGGACGGCGAGAGAGAAAAGCGGATATTAGACTTTATTTGTGAAAGCCTAGGGGATCCGCTTGCCGATAACTTCACTACAAAGGATTTTACAAATTATAGACAAAAGCGATTAAGCGGTGAAATTTACAGAGTAAAATCTAAACAAACAGTATCAAAAAGGACATTGAACTTAGAGCTTGTTTATTTACGCTCCGTCTTTAATGAGCTAAAAAGACTTGGAGAGTGGGACAAGCCAAATCCCTTGGAAAATATAAAACAGTTCAAAACAACAGAGCAAGAAATGGCGTACTTTACAGCAGAGCAGATCGATGCTGTGCTAACAGAAGCTGCGTTAAGCACAGATAAAGAACTGTTACTTAAAGTAAAGATAGGGTTGTCAACTGGGGCGCGCTGGTCTGAAATATGCGATCTGACGTCGTCACAAATAAAAGACGGTCGTATTACATTTATCAAAACTAAAGGGCGGCGTAATCGTTCAGTGCCGATAACCCAAGAATTACAGAATGAACTGCCAAAAACAAAAGGCAAGTTATTTAAATGCACTATTAGCGATAAATACTTTCGAAAGATGATCGAAAAATGCGGCATTGAATTACCTGATGGGCAATTAACGCATGTACTACGCCACACTTTTGCTAGCCATTTTATGATGAACGGGGGCAATATCTTGGTACTACAAAAAATACTTGGGCATACTGATATTAAAGTCACAATGCGTTACGCTCACTTTGCACCCGATCACTTGGAGGAAGCAGCGGCATTAAATCCACTAATTAAACGCTAAAAAATGGCGGTAAAATGGCGGTCGAGTTGCCCCTTATCGACCATTAAAGACCTTTATTGACATTGTAAAATATTGATTTATTTATAAGTTGTTGTTTTTTAATGTGTAAGTTAAGGATTTTGAATCCGCTGCGTCTACCAATTTCGCCACACTGGCATTTGAAGTGCAAATAAGTAAACGTTGGCATTATACTAAGCTTTGCAATATCTGCAACAGATATTATTCATAAAGCAATTTATCTGCCTAAAAAAACGTCTAATCCTTCCTTTTCCAGGCAGGTAATTTTTTAAGGATTATATAAGCAGTTTGTTTAGCTACTGCATTATCAACATTGTGATTTTGAGCATATTGTAATGTAACTTCATGCCATTTTTCATCAAATGTTTTCATTGTGCCATCTTTATGAGCACAATGTTTACAATAGTTTTTAGACATATCGAGCAATGGATAATCAGCAATAGCAGTCATTGGCATGCCACATGCAATACACATTTTCATATTTTAAATTCCAATAATATTAAAAAAGGTGACTAAATAATTGCCATCTTTATATGTATAAAAATCCTACTCTGAGTTAAACAAGATTACAATATATATTAAAAATAGATAAATAGATTTAGAAATTAAGATCGAATTGAGGTGTTACTGGATTTAATTCTTGTTGTTGTCGTTGCTGTTTTGATAATAGATAATGGCGTTTTAATGCCCGTTGTTTACATAAACGCAAAACTTTTTGCTTTTGGCTATCACTCAAGGTTAACCAACTAAATCTTTCTTCTCTTGAGCGATAACAAGCAATACAATAGCCTTGTTTATCAGTTACACAAACTCGTTTACACGGGCTTGGAATATCAAAAAATTCAATCTGATCCAATTTATTCCTCGTTTCCTAGGCAAAACAACATATTGACTAATGTTCTTTTAATCCTAACCCTTTACTTAATACTTTAAAACAGTCATCACAATCATGTGTAGCTGCATGAAATAATGTTTGAGTCGGGGCGTGGATTAATTTATTGGTTAAGCGATGTGAAAACTCAGCAAAAACATCGTCAATGTTAGCGCCCTGCCTGATGGCATTTAAGGCTTTTATTTGTAACTCACGTTTAATACTTTCTGCATTACTACGATACTGCTTAACATAAGCAACTGCATGTCTAGTCTTAAGCCAATTAATGAAAAGTTCAGCTTGTTCTTGAATAAGATATTGCGCTTCTTTAGCGGCAATAGCTCTTTGTTCTAAATTACTTTCAACCGTTTTTTGTAAGTCATCAATAGTATAAAGATGCACATTATTGAGTTGACTAACCTCTTCCTCTACATCGCGAGGAACAGCTAAATCAATAAACAGCATTTTACGATGATTTCTAGCTCGTAAAGTGCGCTCAACCATGCCTTTACCTATAATAGGTAAAGGACTCGCTGTTGAGCTGATCACAATATCAACATCTTTAAGTCGATTAGCGATGTCAGGTAATGAAATGATTTCTGCATCAATATCAACCGCAAGTTTTAATGCCTTTTCACGGGTTCGATTGGCAATAATAACTTGATTAAATCCATGCGGTTTTAAGTAACGTGAAATAAGCTCTATTGTTTCACCCGCGCCAACAAGCATAATATTTAAATTAGAGGTATCACTAAAAAGATGGCGAGCAACTAAACAAGCAGCATAAGCGACAGATGCTGTATTAGTGCCAATATTGGTTTCACTACGGACAATTTTCGCTACATGAAATACTTTTTGAAATAGTTTTTTTAATTGAACAGATAAGCAATTTTGTTCTTGAGCAAAACTATATGCTTGCTTAACTTGCCCTAGAATTTGTGGCTCACCAATGATCATAGAATCTAAACCACTTGCTACCGACATCAAATGTTCAACAGCTTGTTGACCGTCATACCAATAAAATGAATCTTGGTATAGATCAACATCAAGATGATGAAATTGTCCTAACCAACTTTCTACAGATTGTTTTAATCTTAGATAGTCAGTTTGATGCTCATAACTAAGATAAATTTCTGTTCTATTGCAGGTAGACAAAATAACACACCCATCAACTAAAGGATGTTGGTATAAGCTGTATAGTGCTTTATCGACAATCTCATTAGGAAAAGCAAGCCTTTCCCTTAAAGCAACTGGCGCTGTTTTATGATTAACACCAAAAATTGTAATAGACATTGCATCGCTTCTTTTTTGAAGGTTATTAGGTATAATTATTTTATTAAGAGTTCTTAAACGTCCATATTATACATAAAAAACAGTAAAGGTTCTTTTTCTTATTCAGTAAATTATCAGTTATAATACTGCACTTATTGACACAAACACTAACAACTAAGAGTTATTTTATGTCTAAAATCAGATATATATTTGTTTTCATATTACCTTTACTTATCACCGCTTGCCAAATAACAAAATCTCAAAACAACGCTTCGGTTGAACAGCAGTGGCAAATCCGCCAACAAAATCTAAAACAAATAAACACATTCCAAGTTAAAGGCAGTATAGCTTACATAAGTGATAAATCTCGTAATTATGGACGATTTTTAATAGCACAACAATCAACTGATAACTACCAAGTTAAATTAACCTCCCCCATTGGTAGCAATATTTTAACATTAAATGTCGAACCTAATTATGCCCAACTGGTTGATAAAGACGGTAGAAGTTACCAAGATACCAATGTTGAAAATCTTATGAAAAAGATATCCAATGTAAATATTCCACTTAATTCTTTGCATAATTGGTTAAAAGGATTTTCAGACAACACCAACACTGACAAGTTAGATAGTTCAGGAAGATTACTTTCAACTGTCTTTATACAAAATAACAATAAATGGACATTAAAAATTCCAAGTTACTCTACTTATACTCATAAAAACAAAAAGATAGATTTACCTGCAACTATAGAGCTTACGCATGATGACGAAGTTGTTCGCTTAAAAATTAGTGACTGGATTTTACGATAAAGGATAATAGTTATGAAACAGTGGTTATCGCCTGCTAAATTAAATTTATTCCTTTACATCACTGGACGCCGTTCTGACAATTATCATAATTTACAAACGTTATTTCAATTTATTGATTATTGCGACATCCTAGCCTTTAATGTTCGTCAAGATAATAAAATTAACTTATTAACCGATTTTACAAATGTACCCGTTAATAAAAACTTAATTGTTGTTGCTGCTGAACAATTGAAATCCTATACCAACCGTAATGATTTAGGTGTAGATATTACAATTGATAAAAAAATTCCTATGGGTGGTGGATTAGGAGGAGCCTCATCTAATGCTGCAACAGTATTAGTAGCACTTAATCAGCTATGGCAACTTAATTTATCAACCGAAATACTAATGGATATAGGACGAAAAATTGGTGCCGATGTCCCTATTTTTATTTATGGTCATGCGGCTTTTGCCGAAGGAATTGGCGATCAATTTCACCCTGTAGATATTCCTGAATATTGGTATTTAGTCACTTGCCCTAATATTGAAATATCAACAGTCGAAATTTTTAATGATCCTGAGCTAACTCGCAATACGCCAGCTCAAAGCATTACTAATTTACTTTCATTGAAGTTTAACGAATTAAAAAATGATTGTGAGGAAGTAGTTAGGAAACGTTATCCAACAATAGATAAAATAATTACTTACCTTTCCCAATATGGTACAACTCGATTAACAGGAACTGGTGCATGTGTTTTTACCCAATGTGAATCAAAGCAACAAGCATTAGCCATTCAAGGCAAACTTAATGCAGCACTATCAGTTAATAGTTTTGTCGCAAAATCGTTAAACACCTCTCCTTTATTCACAAATTAAACAAAAACCTTAATCAACAATCATTAAATGGTTAAGGTTTTATTACGTCAATATTTATATATTAAATATAACCACATTTTGACAAAGATAGAATGTGGTAATCACCAATTATATTTATAAACCATAAAAACAGTAAAATAAAAATAGTTGTCGATTTTTCGGTTGCGATGCTTACTGTTTATTTAATATGCTAACCAGATTACAAAACCCAGTTATCAATTAACTAAAATTAAGATTTTAAAAATTATGCTTATTACCAATTTAGACAAAAGAAAACAATATTATCAGGCTTTACTTGCAAAAGACCAAGGCTATATTGGGATATTCTATGCTGGAGTTAAAACAACTTCGGTATTTTGTATTGCAACTTGTCGGGCAAAGAAACCAAAATATGAAAATGTAGAATTTTTTAGCACTTTCAAAGAAGCTCTTGATGCTGGATATCGTCCTTGTAAAATTTGCAAACCAACTGAAAATTCTAACGCAGCACCATCAGAAGTCATTAAAGCTATCGCATTAATTACCCAAAATCCTAAAACAAAAATATCCGATATGATATTAAAAGAGCATCAAATAAGCCCCGAAACGATCAGACGCTGGTTCAAAAAAAATTATGGTATTACCTTCCAAACCTATCAAAGGATGTATCGAATAAATAATGCCTTTCAAGAGCTTAAAATTGGTAAAAATGTCATTAATACCGCTTATGATACAGGATATGAGTCATTAAGTGGTTTTGGATACACTTACAAAAAAATAATGAAAAATGCCCCATCTCAAAATACTAATAACGAAATTATTTTGGTTAATCGCCTAACTACACCATTGGGACCAATGTTTATTTGCGCCACTAATCAAGGTATTTGCCTATTAGAATTCGTGGATCGTCGAATGTTAGAAACAGAATTTAAACAATTACAAACACAACTTAATACAAAAATTATTTTTGGAGAAAATAGCCATATTGTTCAAGCTAAAAATGAAATTGATGAATATTTTCAAGGAAGAAGAAAATATTTTGCTGTTAAATTACATACTCCTGGAACAGATTTTCAGCAAACTGTTTGGGACAGTTTAAAACAAATCCCTTATGGAAAACTAACTACCTATAAAGAGCAAGCAGAAAACATCAATAATCCACATGCTATTCGCGCAGTTGCAAGCGCAAATGGATTTAATCGAATTGCAATTATCATACCTTGCCACCGAGTCATTGGCTCAAATGGCGAATTAATGGGATATGGTGGAGGATTAGAACGAAAACGTTGGCTAATTGAACACGAAAAAAAATATTCAGATAAAAACTAAAAGTATTCTCTCAACACAAATTAGACTAATACAAAATAAAGTTTTTTATTATCAAAAGTACGATTAATGCCTATACCCTACACCATGAACTGTTTTGATCAAAACTGGATTTAAGGGATCAATTTCGATTTGTTTGCGTAATTTCGAAATATGTTGATCTAGTGTTCGGCTGTTTGGCATATAATCATAGCCCCAAGCGTAATCAAACAGCATATCACGGGTAACCACGTTATTTTTATTTTTATAAAAACATTCCAGTATCTTTATTTCTCGTAACGAAAGCTCAATAGTTTGTTCCCTACGTTTAGCGCATAACTCAATTGGATAAACCAGCAAATCACCAAAAACAAAAGAATCATCAACTTTTGGATTGGATTGTTGTGATTTTAAATAACGTTTAGCTATAGCTTTAATTCTTGCTCTTAGCTCATGTACACCAAATGGTTTACTCATATAATCATCAGCACCTAGTTCAAGCCCTATTACGCGATCAATTTCTTCATCTTTTGCTGATAAAAATAAAATTGGCACATCATCATTTATTTTACGTATTTCACGACAAACGCTGTAACCATCAAGTTCAGGCATCATAATATCTAAAATAATAAAATCAGGTTGATTTTGTTCAAATAATTCTAGAGCAACTTTACCATTAGGTGCTTGAATAATTGAATAGCCTTCTTGTTCTAAAAGATCGGTCATACCTTTACGGATATATAAATCATCTTCAGCAATTAAAATCTTCATTTTTACTCCATAATAATTAACGAAAAGGCTACGCCAGGGTTTTCATTTACAACCTGAATGGTGCCATTCAATTGCTGTGCTAATTGGTTAGCAATGGTAAGTCCAATACCTGTACCAGCAACCCCTTCTGTTATTGATGAATTGATACGATAAAATGGTTTAAAGATCTGCCTGATTAAATGATTCGGTATGCCGATACCATAATCTCGAACTGTAATGATTGTTTGTTTGTCATTTTTATTGAGTAACAAATCAACTTTTTTACCTCTTGCAGCATATTTTTCGGCATTACTTAAAAAATTATTAACAATTTGTAACACACTATCTTCATCGGTATTAATCATGCAATTTTTATCACAATTAATAATTAAATTAAGTTGTAAAGATTTCTTTGCTAACACAGGTTTAAAAGTAGTATAAACTCGTTCAACTAGGTGTGTTAAATTGACTGGTTTAATATTCAGCTTGGCTGGCTTATTAAAATTAAGCACATTTTGTACTAATCTTGTCAATCGCTTACTTTCACTTGTTATTACCTCTAAATAATCTGGAATTGGCACGGGCTCATCTATCAGTTTTTCTTGTAATAGTTCAGCATAAAGTGTGATATTGGTTAAAGGTGTTTTAAACTCGTGTGAAACCTGACCAACAAAGCTAACTTGTTGTTTTGCTAATCGTAATGTTCGAGTATATTCACGATAGCAATACAAAACAATAAAACTAATAGCAATGATAAATAAACCAATAACCCCACCACCAAGTAAATACAATACTAATAATTTAGGCGATTGATAATAATAAATTAATTTCCAATTCTGTAATGGATAATCTAGCGTAATAGTGATACTATCTGCCAATTGTTCACCATTAACATAAATCTGTTTATCGTGATCTAATAACACAAAATTATTAGCTAACATTTGATCGTCAAATAAACAAATCACATTTAACGAAAAATTAATGGTTGAAAGCTCAAAACCAATTATCGTGTCTGATTCAATTACCCAATAAATAAGATGATCATAGGATTGATACCAACCAAATTTAGGTTGAAATTGCTCAGATTGAGAATGATGATTAACTAAAATTGAACTATCGTATTCAATTGATTCAACAATATTGCTCCATTGCAGATCGGTTTTATTGCTAAAATAAACAATTTTATTATGTTTGATCTTAAAGATATTTTTAATATCGGTTTGTGATGCTAAAAAAACATCAATATCAGTTTGATCGCTATGTAAAAACTGAGCCAAACTATTAAAATAAACAGCTCGTTGATTTAACAGCGATTCAATTGATGATTTTATATTCTTCATTTGACTTTGTGCTAATAGCTTCTGATTAGTTTGGCGCATTAAGACCTCATGCTCAATAGTTCGCCAACCTAAATAGCTAAAAGCAACTATTAATATAAAAAAAGACAAAATCGCTGTTAATTTTTTCATAAGTTATTTTTTTATCACACTTTTCATATTTTGCTTAGATTCATACTGTTTTTCAGTCACTTTTTTACGATAAGTGTTCTCATCATCGGTAAGAATTGCATCAGCCATTATATTATTTTTATCCATTTGTTCTTTTAATCTACTACTTACTTCTGGCTCGTGTTCGCTTAACATATCTGCTCGTTCACTAAGCATTTTACTATTTTCTTGTAATAACTGTCTTGCTTCATCTACTTTACCTTCATTATAAAGCTTTAAAGCTTTATCATTTTCAAGTGTAACTTTTTGTATTTCTGATTCGGCAACGACTTCATGAACAATGGCTTTATTAACTACATCTTGATTATCAGTATAAGCAATTTTAACAATTTGGGTTTCATTTTCGGTTTTATTTTCTAATAAATTATCATATTGCAAATCAATTTGGGCGAGTGTTTTATCTTGCCCTACTTTACCTTTTTCTGGGATAACTTCTAATAATAGATACTTTTCTTGATTTGAATACAACTGATTCATTTTAACTGTGACTTGATTATCTTTAATTACACCATCACGACCAAGTAAACGCACAGGCTTAACACCTTCTTTCAAATGAATAGTAATAATTACATCTTGCGCAACAGCAGACATAACATCTTTAAATTCACGCACAAATACATTTTCAAGCTTTGCTGTATCATCAATAAATACATGATTACCATCACTATAACTTGCAATCGAGGACATTAACTGCTCATTATAATCACTACCAATACCTAACGTAGTAATAGCAATATTCTTTTTAGCTGCAATAATGGCTAACTCTGAAAGTTCACCAACCGAAGATGGTCCAATGTTAGCTTGCCCATCAGATAACAAAATAATTCGATTAACTTTATCTTTAGTTAGTTGCTTTTCAACTTGATTAATACCTTTACTTAAACCAGCAAATAATGCTGTACCGCCACCAGCAACAATGTGTTTATTAATCAATCTTATAATTTTTTGTTTATTAGTAACTTTAGAAGATGGCACAATAACTTTAGCATCAGAATCATAAGCAACAATTGATAACATATCTTCATTATTAAGCATATTAACCGCAAGAATAGCCGCTTCTCTTGCTTTTTCAATACGGTCACCAGACATAGAACCAGAACGATCAATGACCAAAGCTAAATTAATCGGTACACGCTTAGATGAGTCAAACTCAATTCCAGTTAACGACACTTTTAAATAATTCTTTTCTTCTGAGTTTTCTAAGATAATAGGCGATGCCAATTCAGAACGAACCTGTATTTGATTATTTGTTTTAGCATTCCCCAAAAAGCTCAAGGCAGAAATTCCAATAAAAATAAGTGATTTAATAAATTTCATGTTATTTCCTTTTTTATATGAAGTTTATTCAATTATCTGCTTTTTATAAAATAAACTGTCTGAATATTGTATTTATTTGTAAAAAAATGTAAAAAACCAAGTTAAGAATTTTAATTTATGCCGATATTGACTTTTGTTTATTGCCATTCCAAATGGCGAGAGTATATAATAAAAAATTGTCCATTCTCATAGAAATGATATAGAGAACATTTAATATGACTCAATTACAAGAAAAACTTGCACTTATTAAAAATAGTATTATCACCATACCAAATTACCCTAAAAAAGGGATTTTATTTCGTGATATTACTAGTCTGCTTGAAGATCCTGTTGCATTTCGCACATCGGTTGAGCTATTAATCGATCACTATAAAGATAAAAAAATAGATAAAGTGGTTGGCACCGAAGCGCGTGGATTTATCTTTGCAGCACCAATAGCATTAGCATTAAATATTGGTTTTGTACCAGTAAGAAAGCCCAATAAGTTACCGCGCCACGTATTTAAAGAAGAATATCAGCTTGAGTACGGTACAGATACGTTAGAAATTCACACTGATGCCATTAAACCAGGTGAACGAGTATTAATTATTGATGATTTACTTGCTACAGGTGGAACAATTGCTGCAACAGCGAATTTAATTCGTAAAGCTGGTGGCATTGCCGAAAACGCCGCATTTGTAATCAACTTACCAGATTTAGGTGGCAAAACAAAGTTAACGGATATGGGAATTGATTGCTTTACTTTAGTTAATTTTGACGGCGAATAATTACTATTAAGGGCACAATTAGTGCCTTTTTTTATTTTGAATACTTTTATCTCTTTTCCTTTCTAAAATAAAATAAGTTAGTCATTTTCATTGCATAAAAAATAGATATGTACCACCACTCTATCTAAATTCAGCTAAATAAATCAAGATAAAAAACCAACAAAACCTCCAAAAAAGAATAAAAATACACTTTACATCTTGATAAAGCCATAAATGTGAATTATTATTCATAAATAAAGCATAATTATTTAAAACAAAAGGAAGTAGATAGAATGAAAAAATTTAACCATATTATTGCAAGAACACCCGCCAAATCTTTAATTAACGGATTAACGTCAGCTAACTTGGGTAAACCTGATTATCAAAAAGCCTTAGATCAGCATAACTATTACATTCGAGCACTACAGCAGTGCGATGTTGATATCACTATTTTACCACCCGACGAACGTTTTCCTGATTCAGTCTTTGTTGAAGACGCTGTGCTTTGTACCCCATATTGTGCAATTATTACAAGGCCTGGAGCTGAAAGTCGCCGAGCAGAAACCGAAATTATATCAGACACCATTGAACGATTTTATCCCAATAAAGTTGAGCGAATCACCGCACCAGGCACCGTTGAAGCTGGCGATATAATGATGGTTGAAAACCACTACTATATTGGCTTATCTGCTCGAACCAACCAAGCTGGTGCTAACCAAATGATAGCTATTTTAGAGAAGTACGGATTAACTGGTTCGGTAGTTAAGCTTGAAAAAGTATTACATCTAAAAACAGGTTTAGCTTATTTAGAAAACAATAACCTATTAGCAGCAGGCGAATTTATAACTAAACCAGAGTTTCAACGCTTTAATATTATCGAAATTCCCGAACAAGAAAGTTATGCTGCCAACTGTATTTGGGTTAATGATCACGTAATAATGCCGATGGGCTATCCAACAACAAAAGCAAAAATAGAAAAACTTGGTTATCAAGTTATTGAAGTTGATACATCGGAATATCAAAAGATTGATGGTGGCGTAAGTTGCATGTCACTAAGATTTTAATCGATCTATATTAAATATTAACCGTACTAAACCACATAATAAGACAACAACATGAATACATCGGTAAGAAAAAAGCTAGGCATCCTGCCACTCACATTGTTAGTGGTTGGCAGTATTGTAGGCAGCGGTATTTTCAGCCTACCACAAAACATGGCCGTAAGTTCGGGCTCTGGCGCTATTTTAATTGCATGGATAATAACCCTATTTGGCATGTTAATGCTAACACGGATATTTCAGTATTTATCGATTCGATTTTACAAAATCAATGATGGATTATATGGTTATGTGCGTGAAGGTTTTGGCGATTATATCGGCTTTAATGCCGCGTGGGGCTACTGGATATCAGCATGGATGTCGTGCACCAGCTACCTAGTGATTTTATTTAGCGCATTAGGATCTTTTGATTGCTTGAGCTTCTTTGGTCATGGTACCACATTACCTGCCGTTATTACGGCTATCATATTTTTATGGATAGTGCACTATTTTGTATTAAAAGGAATATATCGTGCTTTTTTATTAAATTGCCTAGTAACATTAGCGAAAATCGTGCCTATTGGTTTATTTATTGTTTGTGTTAGCCTTGCCTTTAAAATATCGACATTTAAGATAGATTTTTGGGGAACACCGCAATTAGGCTCAATTATCGAGCAAGTAAAAAACACCATGCTCTATACCGTTTGGGTCTACTTAGGGATTGAAAGCGCAACTGTGTATGCTGCTAGAGCCAAAAACATCATCAGCATTAGCCGAGCCACCTTTTTTGGCTTTGCTATTACCAGCTTATTACTTGTTTGCGTATCTGTGTTATCGCTTGGTATTGTGCCACAACAAGAACTTGCTCAAATGAAAAACCCTTCCATGGCACTTGTCATTGAACATGTAGTAGGCAGCTGGGGAGCAACATTAATTAATATTGGTTTAATTGTGTCAGTCAGTGGTGGATTACTATCATGGTTAATGCTAGCGGCCGAAATGCTATTTTTAGCTGGCCAAGGCACACAACACACAGTACCAAGTTGTTTTGGAAAACTCAACAAAGCAGGCACGCCATCCAACGCATTATGGTTAACAACATGTTTAATAACCGTATTAATTATCCTTGCCCACTACTATCAATCTGGCTACAACACCTTAATCCAATTATCAACCTCAATGGTGCTTATTCCCTATTTACTGGCGGCTCTCTTTGTTTTTAAATTAGCCGTTCAACAAGGTAAAGCCTACTTAATTATGATTGGCGCTTTAGGATCGCTTTATGGCATATGGTTGATTTATGCTGGTGGCACAGTTTATTTATTACTGTCGATGATACTATATAGTATGGGACTCTGTTTTTACCTTTATGCCAGAAAGGAACGATCTTTGCCAGCATTTAGTTACTTGCATGACAAAGCTTACGCTATTGCAATCATCCTATTAGCTATCATCGCTATTTTACACTTCTACATAACACCAAATTAATTAGTTAGGCGTTATTTTCGAAATAGATAAAAGTCAGCTAATAGCTTTCTGAACTCTTGAGAATAACGCCCATCACCATCTCGCATACACAATTGCTGCTCATCAATTTTATTAGCCTGGATAAATGAAAAAGCCAATAATGATAACGAAAAGTCTTTATCTGCACTATATCTAACATTCATCAGTTGGAATAAATATAACTGATTAGATTCACATAATAACCTAAACTGATTGGATAAATGATAAGGTAAAACTAAACAAAATTGCCCTTTCGGTTTTAGTAAGCGCTTAACTGTGTCAATAAGCTGTTGAAAGTTCAAACATTCGGTATAACGTGCCAACTGTCTTTGGGAATTGCGACAATCAACGGCAGATGCAAAATAAGGGGGATTAGTCACAATCAAATCATAGCCCACCGCATAACTTAGCTGAAATTGATTAATATCGGTATTAATCGCATTAATCGAAGTAAACCCAGCTTGTTCGCTATTTTGCTGACATTGTGATACCGCCTGCATATCAATATCGATGGCATCAATTTGGCTGTTATCATGTTCTAACCGCTGAGCTAACATTAACGCAATTACACCACAACCACAGCCAATATCGAGTACCTTTTGCGGAGCCGAATCAATCGGAACCCAAGCCCCTAACAAACAACTATCGGTTGTTACCTTCATTGGACTTTTATCGTGCGCCACAAAAAAACGCTTAAAAGTAAAGCCACCTTTTTTTAACGGTAATGAATTATTCTGCATAAATAAACTTCTTAAACAAAGGCTTGTTAGATGCTATCGCATCAGCCCAGCGAGTCGGTTCTGGCAAACGATAGCCCCGCAAGCATAAATTAACCCATTTTAAAGCACTATCTTGACTTACTCGGTGACCTGTTGAAATAAATAAAGGATTGCAATTATTTTTACTACATAAAACCCAACCAATCTGTTCTTGCTTGTCTTGTAAAGGTGTTACATTACCTGCTTGCTTAGGTAATATTTCGTATTGACCGCAAAGCCTTTTTTTAGCAACACCAATTGTTGGCATATCTAACAACAAACCTAAATGGCTTGCAATACCTAAACGCCGAGGATGAGCAACACCTTGCCCATCAACGAACAACAAATCTGGCTTCTGTGTTACCTGCTGCCAAGCGGCAAGTAGCGCAGGGTATTCCCGAAAAGACAAATAACCAGGAATATAAGGAAACCCTGTCTCAACCCGAGCAATATGATACTCAACAACCTCGAAAGTTGGATAGCGCAAAATAACGATTGCTGCTCGAGTAATCTTGCCATTATCTTCAAAACCGACATCAGTACCACCAACGTAATTTATTGACGGATTAAAGTCATCATCGCATTTAACCTGCATGGCTAACGCCTGCTGTGTTTGCATTAATTGTTCTAAATTGATAGACATTTTTATTCTGTTCAGTATCATTATTCCAATAGATTGATTTTATCAGAATTAGCATGCCATATACATTAGCAAATCCTACCGAGTTAACAGAAGAAATCAAAAAAAGTCGTTTTATTGTCAATGCAGCGCCAGTCACATCAGCTGAACAAGCCACCGACTTTATTAATCAAATAAGCGATCTCAACGCCACCCACAACTGCTGGGCATGGAAGATTGGACAACAATACCGATTTAATGACGATGGCGAGCCCACTAGTACAGCAGGTCGCCCTATTCTTTCAGCCATTGAAGGACAAGATTGTGACCAAGTGGTAGTAGTAGTAACTCGTTACTTTGGTGGCATAAAATTAGGTACTGGAGGATTAATTCGTGCCTATGGCGGTTCGGCTAGTCACTGCTTGCAACAAGCTGAACTAATTGAACTCATTGCCCGCATAACGCTACAATTTCACTGCTATTATAACGAATGGCCAATTATCGAAAATCGCCTAAAGGAACTTGATTCCATTATTGAAAATCAAGAGTTTGATGCTGAAGGTGTAAAAGTAAACGTCGCTATCACAAAAGACAAATTGCAACTCCTACAAAAAAACATTAGCGACATCACTCGTGGACGAGTTATTATTGAACTATAAGAATCACTCAGGTAGAATATTGATTTTATTTTATAAAAGATTAATTTTTTTATTGACTATCTTTTGTTGTATCAAGTTTAATTTTTAATAAAAGTGCTTTTGGACTTTCAGTCATTAAAATGCAAAGCTCTCAGGCTTTGCTATTTTGGCTGTCCTCCTCGCACTGGAATTTTATTCTTTTATTGATTATTCTTTATTAATATCAGAATATCATCAGCACCATAAAGATTAATAACTAAGTCATAAAAACTAAGGGGTGGTGCAAAGACCATAATTAATAATAGAAGTCTTGAACCAAAAAATATCACCGTTACTAGCTCCCACATCAAACTGACCACTAAACTGCCCTATTCTAGTCGTGTCACTTGTCCAATAGTTTTGGTCAACGAAGTCCGCACCAGCGTAATGATACATAAAGCCCCACTCCGAAAATAATCCAGCACCTATTGTACGCAGGTAATTATTATTTTTTGATGGAGGTGTAGCGCCGATAGAGCCTTGGCAATTCGGACCTGAGCCAATACCAGAACAAACAGCGTTAGTCAGATCCTTAACCTGTGGCACACGATAACCCAAACCACTACACCAAGTTACCATATCAGGGTAGTGATATAATTCAGCCCCCCTAACTACGAACCATTTTTGCAGGACAAATCCATATTTAATTACCTCGTTCCCCTCTCTATCTCTCCCCACTAACTCAAAGGTCAGCGGTAACCTTGGCCTAGCAATTCGACTAGAATAAGGATTGAACCATTGATTTCTTGCCTCTGGACCTGTTAGTGTAACGCGAAATTCAACATCGCATTGGGCATTACATTTTGTTTTTCTTGTTACTGTAGCGGTAATTCCATCATGCGTAATTGGCGTTCCCCATGTTAATTCATCGGCATCTCCCCTTATGATTAAATCAAAATATAACCCATTTGCGCCCGTTGTCGGAAAATTTAGGTTATATGATCCCTGATCGGTTGATTGAACTAAGAACCCATAATCTGGGTGCCATATATCAGCAGGGCCAGCAAAATGGAGTCCACCCAGCTCAAGATTGGGCTTTACAAATTTAAGCTCCCCCCATTGTGACGATGGCAGTATTACGGCATCACTACGATTAATCCTTCGACCATTTTTAACGGGTAATGCCTGTAAACTCCATAAAGAAGACAATAATAACAATACCAATACTAACAGAAATTTTCGGAATAATTTTGATAATAATTTGAAAGATAGCTTTGAAAATATAAACGTGGCGGGGTTAAAAATCCAACTAGTGTGTTTATCTGATAAATTTAAGACATAGGTTTGCCAGTGCTGGTGTCTGGTGTCTGGTGTCTAAAATGATAATGCATTACGGTTCACCTGTCAAGTAAATTAATGATTTATTTTAATTTTTATATTTATTTGATTGTTTAATAATCTATTCCTTTAAGGAGATTAAAGTATAGCCATTTTAAAAAAAATTGGCTAGTTTTTTATGCAATTTTTTAATTAGAATACGGTGTTAGGTTTTGTAAGTCTTAACTTTTGTGGAAATAATGAATATTGGTGATAATTTCTAAACCAAGGAATTAGTGAATTACCTAACAACCAATGAACATATAATCCTTACCATGTTATAAGATGTATTACACCCATAAAATCGCTCAGGTAGAGCATTGATTTTATTTAATTTTTTATTTTCATTAAAATCAACCAGTTATACAGAAATTTCTATTTTTATACAAAAGGCCGCCTATACGGCGGTGAACAATTTTATGATAGTTAAAGTAACAAAATAGGAGTTTCTAAATATTGACCTCGGCGACCTAAGGACTAAGAAATAAGGACTAAGGTCTAAGGACTGAGGCGCAAACAACATAGTGGACGAATCTCGGGTTGCACCAATGGATGTTGCCATTGAACGAGTTCACAGAGAACTGGTAGCTACCCGAAGTATCGCTCGTCCAGTAGAAGGAGTTGGCAAAGCTGGAACCGGTGTAGCCGTACATGTAGCCCCACTCGGAAAAAAAGCCTGCATCAATATGACGCATGTAATGATTACCTGGTGAAAATGGGCTGGCGCCTACAGGTGGAGGACTAATATCTGAACTAACCCCGTTAGTTAAATCCCTGACCCTTGGCATCTGGTAGCCTATACTATTACACCAAGATTGTGAATCAGGATTGGTGTACACACCAGTACCCCGGTTAACGAACCACTGCTTTAACCTGAATCCATACTTGATAACTGCATTACCACTACTATCTCGACCAACTAACTCAAAAGTCGCTGGCAAAGCGGGATTAGGTATATTACCTGGAGAAGAAGAATTCCACTGCGATGAAGTGGCGGCAGGACCCGTTAATGTGACGCGCACGCTTGTACTAGAATTTGGTTTCATGGTAGCAGTAATATCACTATGAGTGACGGGAGACCAAGTTAACTGATTTGCATTTACACCATCTATATCTAAGTCAAAGTATAAGTTATTAGCGCCTGTAGTAGGAAAGTTTCTATGATAACCTGATGGGACTGTAGACTGGGTAAGGAAACCCTTAGCTGAATTCCAGATGTTTGATGGGCCATCGTACCCAGACCCAGAATTACCAAATGATAGATTAGGCCTCACAAAACAAACCACCGGCGTTGCCTTAGGGGTGATATAATAAGTTGCACTACTAGCACTAAAACTAAGACTACTAGGAACACCGTAATGCGTACTTAATGTTCCCTCTGAACTGGACAATGTGACTTTATATGGTGCATTACAAATCGTTAACGTGTCTTGTCGGTCGACGGCATTACCCGCTTTATCAACAATAGATAATGTTAAACTCCCTGTAGCGCTAATACCGCCACTACCTTGTCCATCTCCATCATCATCCCTCCAATAATTATATAGCGGACCAATAAGTGTACTTAATGTGACTGAACTTGTATTTGTTGGCACAAACATGCCTATGTGAGTGAAATTTATATTAGCATCTTGCAACTGAATGGGATTTGCTGCGCTAGATGTGTTAGAACTTGGTGTAACACGAATACCACTAGGCAACGTTATTGACAACAACTCGTCAACATTAGTCGCCCGAGTTCGACCTCCATCAAAAGTCAAATACGGCGCACTACCGTTGATAACACCAGTTGTTCGAGCCGTTAAAGCTTCGCTGCTGAAAGCAGAGAACAACAATAACGCTGATGATAACGCCGGCACGATCCGACGACAGGGCAAATTTGATCGCCAAGATGATCCGGCGAAAATTTTCGCTCCTAAAGCTCGGCGGAAAAATAAGAATTGACCAAGAAACGAATAACCGCACTCGCTATTGGCTATGTTTAAGTTATAGTTTGGCCAGGTGGACTGTGAAAAATTATAAGGCATCTGGAATTCCTTGTCAGTCTATTTTACTGTTTTATTTCACTTTCTGTTTTTTTGATCTTGTTTTGATCTCCCTGTACAAAAACTAACTCAGTACATTATTAAAAAGTATAAAATCACCAAAAAATTAACGCAACTTTTTTGTAAGCTTTTTTGTAAACTTTTCTAAACTTTTGTAAAGGTCTAAACTACCACATTGGATTTTCTTGTTTGCCGTAGTGATCTTGCTCAAACACCTCCTCATTACAATGCGGGAATGAGGCTCTTGGCTTAAACTTCAGCAAAAAACAAAGTTTTTTGCTAGTTTTTACCCCTCAAAACGCCCTTTTCTTACCTTTTTTCTAATTGATTCGGTTGTTTTTTATTCTTGTGGTTATGTTAAAACCGATTACTCAGCGTTAAGGCTGGCTTAGTTAGTAATTCTAAATGTGTTATTTTTCTAAACCACCTACACGGCGGTGAACTGCTATCTAAAACTGAATCATCAATCGCTTTATTTCTAAACCGCCTACACGGCGGTAAACCCGATAAAAAAGGGAAGCAAAGGTGAATTTATTTTCTAAACCGCCTACACGGCGGTAAACGGTTTTTGTACTATACAAATGTTTATGTTGTGTTTCTAAACCGCCTACACGGCGGTAAACTAACGCTAACCCGATTTTTTTAGTTTTTTTTATTTCTAAACCGCCTACACGGCGGTAAACCGCCAGATGGAGCAAGAATTAGGCGCTCTACTTTTCTAAACCGCCTACACGGCGGTAAACCGATAATGATTTCGTCAGGGTCTGCATAGCAATTTCTAAACCGCCTACACGGCGGTAAACATTAATCTAGTTTTGTACTCTGATGACGTAATTTTCTAAACCGCCTACACGGCGGTAAACTAGAAGCCAATATACTATAATTCCATTTAGCAAAAGGCAAACAGGATTTTTTCTGTCAAAAACCCTTTTTTATAAGACACTATTAACCTTTTGTTTTTATTGATTTTAATTTATTGTTAAAAAAAAGGGTTAGCTAAATTTTATATTTTGAGGCAATTTTTAAATTGTATTTTCAAAAAATCCATCTAGTGAATTGATTTTATTTTAAATGTGAAATATTACTATACATTATTTTTCTCACTATAAAAAATATGCTTTATTGCCAATAAACAATAATAAAATTACAATAATTTCACTTTAAACCACTTAAAGCAAAAAAACATGATTACTTACCACGATGCTACATTAGAAGATTTATCATTTATTGTTGATGTTTATAATTCAACAATTGCTGGTCACCAAGTTACTGCCGATACAGTGCCTGTTTCTGTTGAAAGTCGATTGGATTGGTTTTACCAGCATAACCCTAAAAATCGTCCACTTTGGTTAATTAAATATCAAGATAGACCTTGTGGTTGGATTAGTTTATCTTCGTTTTATGGTCGCCCCGCTTTTTATAAAACCGTTGAGATTAGCTTATATCTTCATCAAGATTTTCGTGGTAAAAAAATTGGTCAATTTATGGTGGATAAAATTGAACAATTTGCTAAACAAGCTGGAATTGAGGCAATTTTTAGCTATGTGTTTCGACATAACTTACCTAGTGTTAATTTATTTAAAAAAATGCAGTATCAACAATGGGGACTTCTTCCAAAAATTGCTGAATTAGATAATGTTCAGCGTGATTTAGTGATATTAGGTAAACGGTTAGATTAACTGACCTCTATCGATAAAATTTACCTATTCAAAAGGATTTTTAATGAGCACCTTTAATGATATTAAATATTACGCTAGTCAATCTAAAATCACCACAACGCTTGTAGTAATCAATATTCTGTGTTTTTTTGCATTTCGGCTAGTTGATAGCCGTGGGTTTTCGCCATTATATGAAAATCATTTTTTGATTGATTGGGGTGCCGATGTTGCGGAGTTAACTTTTTCTGGCCAATATTGGCGCATGTTTACTAATTTATTTATGCATGTCAGCTTTACTCATTTAGCTATGAATATGCTGGCATTATGGAGCATTGGTCCTATTTTAGAACAGCGCATTCCTTGCCTTGCTTTTGTTGGCATTTACTTTTTTTCAGGGCTAGTAGGAAGCTTATCAAGCGATATTGCCACCATCAATCAAAATGTGATTAGCTGTGGTGCCTCGGGTGCTATTTTGGGTATTATTACCGCATTGTTGGCTTATTGTTTGGTGTTTAAAACCAATATACAAGAAATGCCAGTCAAAGCAATGCTGGTGAGTTTAGTATTAACTGCTGGGTTAGGGTTATTGCCATCTATCGATAATATGGCGCATATTGGTGGTGCTTGTGCTGGTTTTGTGCTTGGTGGGGTTGTTTCGTTATGTATTAAAATGTTCAAATACCCAAGTAAGTTAACTCTGCTTATTATTGGTCTTGTATTTATTGTGACTGCATTGGGGATCTATGTGCAATATATGCACTATGCTTTACCTAATGGTTATTATGTCTATTATTAATAATAAAAAGGCGCTGATTATCATTAAACAGCGCCTTATTTATACAAAAGCTATTTAAAAGCTATTTAAAATCCGTGCAGGCTCAATCTTACAAGCACGTTTAGCTGGATAATAGCTAGCAATTAAGCTAAGTAACATGGCGGTTATAAACACTATCACCACATCAAACAGATGAATTTCGGAAGGTAAAAAATCGATAAAATAGATATTGCTATTTAAGATTTTATGCCCCATTAATGACTCAATAAAGCCCATGATGTTAGAAAGTTGCCATGACAGTATTACGCCTAAAATAACTCCAATTAGACTGCCAATTAACCCTGAAATCACCCCATACCATATAAAAATATGTTTGATTAAACGATTAGTTGCGCCTAGGGTCTTTAATATGGCAATATCACGCTGTTTATCTTTTACGGCAATGACTAAAGTGGATACAATATTAAAACAAGCCACGCCAATGACCACAATCATGGCCAGATACATGATTTGCCTAATCATTTGAATATCACGATACATAAAGCCAAACGTCTGTTCCCAGCTATTAAATAACAGATCTTCGTCAAGCCCTAATGCTGCTTGACCAATAAGGTTATTGGATTGATAAACGTCTTTTACATTTACCATAACGCCTGTAACGCTATCGCTCATATTTAGTAATTTCTGCGCATCTGTTAATGGAATTATTGCCATGTTATTACTCAAGCTGCCACTTAATTCTAAAATCCCTACTACTTGCAAACGGACTCTTTTAGGTGGTTTGAGTTGATTTGGACTACTCGAAACAGGAATTAATAAAGAAACCCATCCTCCTTCACTCATTGATAAATTTTTAGCAAGCCCAGCACCAATAATAATTTGTTGACTATCGGGCTTAAAATCTTGCCATTTTTTATTCAGTACATAATTCGGTAGTGAACTAAATTGCATTTCTTGTTCAGGGTCAAGACCTTGTACTTGTACTGCACCAAGCTTACTACCGTTTTCAATCAATCCAGTAAAATTAACAAATGGCAAGGCTGATACAATATTATTATTGTTTTTAAGTTCTTGTTGAACGTGTTGCCAATTATCTAAATTGCCGTATTTGGGATAAAATTGTCCATGTGGCACTACCGATAACACTCGATTGTGTAATTCACGTTCAAAGCCATTCATGGCACTTAAACCAATAATTAATGCCGCAATACCAATAGCAATGCTGAGTGTTGAGATAATCGAAATTAACGACACCATACCACTTTTACGACGCCCTTTTCGAAATTTTATGGCGGTAATTAAAGATAAATTCATATTAATTATCCATTAATTGTTATCTGATGATGCGCTATCAGAAAGTTGACCATCTCTCATCACCATTTGTTTATCAAGTTTATTGGCAAGCTCAAGATCATGTGTAACAACCAAAAACGCGGTTCCGTGTTCACGATTTAATTTAATCAGTAGCTCAAAAATAGAATCGGCTGTTGATTTATCAAGGTTACCCGTTGGCTCATCAGCCATTACTAAAGCGGGGTTATTAATTAATGCACGCCCTATTGCCACTCGTTGGCGTTCTCCGCCAGACAGCTCGGAAGGGCGATGATTTGCTCGTTTGACTAAATTAACCGACTCTAGCATTGCCATAGCCCGTTTTTTAGCTTCGTTGGGTAAAACGCCTCCAATTAATAGTGGCATCGCTACATTTTCAAGCGCTGTAAAGTCAGGCAATAGGTGGTGAAATTGATAAACAAAACCAATTTCTTGATTGCGTAGACGTGCCTTTTCTTGTTCAGATAATTGATTTAACTGATGTGATTTAAAAATAATTTCGCCAGATGTGGGATTATCTAAGCCACCAAGCAAATGCAGTAAAGTGCTTTTACCTGATCCTGAACTACCTATAATGGCGAGTAATGATTGTGAATAAATATCAAACGAGACATTTTTTAAAACCTCGGTCACCATTTTGCCTTCGTTATAAGTTTTATAAAGATTTTTGGCACTTAGTAATATTTGTGAATTATTCATAACGTAAAGCCTCGGCAGGTTGAATATTGGCTGCACGATATGCAGGATAAAGAGTTGAAATTAGCGATAACATAAGCAATCCAATAATAATTAAAATAATTTGCGATGGTTCAACCAATGAAGGTAGCAAGATACCAGCTAAAGATAAACCTAACAATTGCATGATTTCGTTTAAGTTAATAGCAAGTAACAGTCCTAAGGCGCTACCTAATAACGTGCCAATTATTCCTGAACTTGCACCTTGAATAATAAAAATTAACATAATTTTAAAGCGAGACAGACCTTGTGTTTTTAAAATAGCGACTTCGCCTTGCTTTTCCATCACCAACAAGCTTAATGAAGTAATAATGTTAAAAGCCGCAACAATCACAATCAGGCTAATGAGTAATCCCATGACATTTTTTTCCATTTTAATGGCTTGAAATAATTCACCTCGTTTAGCTCGCCAATCTTTAAATACTAATCCTTCAGGTAATGGGGTGTTAGTTATCGAGGCAATATCCAGTGGTTTATCTAAAAATAGACGCCAACTGCTAATCATATTAGGAGGATAACGTAATAAGTTTTTAGCGTCAGATTGATTGACATAAATAAGCGTTTGATTGATATCGTGGTTAACCGTAAACAGTCCTACAATATTAAATAAACGTTGGGAAGGTATACGCCCAACTGGAGTAATTTGACTTGCATCTGTTACCATTAAACGTATTTTATCGCCAACGGTTACACCTAATTGATTAGCTAACGTTTGCCCTATGATAACATTGTACTGCCCTGCTTGAAGATCTAAGAGCGATCCACTATAGATATAATCATTAATAGGATCATCATCTTCTGGATTAATGCCCATTAGTGTGCTTACAGTGATACTTTGCTCACTTTGCAAAACCACATCACTCGACACCAAAGAACTAATACGATTAACACCTTGAATCTGATTAAATTGCTCACGAGTAATGACCTTAGGATCTATCCTACCTTGTGGTGTTGTGATCTGGGCTTGAGGTAAAAACTTTAAAATACTACTTTGCATCTGATCTTCAAGTCCGTTCATGACTGATAAGACCACAATTAGACCAATTGAACCCAACATAATCCCAATCATCGACAACCATGATACAAAGCGACCAAACCCATCTGTTTTTTGCCCATATACATAGCGCAAACCAATAAAAAATACTAATGGACGAAATATTTTTGACATAAACGTATATATTACCTGAAACTTTTTTACAAAGTTTTGCTAGTTAAATGCAAGGTGCTTATCATACAGGATTAAACAGTTATAGAAAACAACCTCATACTTACGTTATAATCTGACAATAAATTTTCAGCGACATTAACGAACTCATCATGTCTAAAATAGTTAATATTTCAAACTTAATTCCTCAAAAATCAGGAGAAGTAAAGCAAATTGGGCAGCTAGTTGGCTCTTCCTTATCACAATTTTGCGCTCAAGCTATAGATGCACATGAAGGTATAGTTGTGATTGTCACTGATGATATGCAACAAACCTCGCGCATTCATGAAGAACTAAAGCAGTTTACATCCTTCCCTTCTATTATCTTTCCAGATTGGGAAACATTGCCTTATGACAGTTTTTCTCCTCATCAAGATATCGTATCAGAACGCTTATCTTGCCTTTATCATCTTGGACATTTAACCAAAGGGGCGTTAATTTTACCCATTAATACCTTAATGCAAAAAGTCTGCCCACAAAGTTATTTGGGTGGACATGTTTTTATGATGAAAAAAGGCTTACAAATTAGCCGAGAACATTTACGTCTTCAACTTGAAAATGCTGGCTATCGTTCAGTCAGCCAAGTTATGGAGCATGGCGAATATGCTACTCGTGGAGCGCTTTTTGATATCTACCCCATGGGCAGTGATAAGCCTTATCGCATCGATTTCTTTGATGATGAAATCGACAGTATTCGTACTTTTGATGTCGAAACTCAACGTACCTTTGGTGAAATTGCTGAAATACAATTGCTACCAGCCCATGAGTTTCCTTTCGATAAAACAGCTATTGAGTTGTTTCGTAGTCAATGGCGAGAACAATTTGAGGTTAGATTGGACTCAGAAAGCATCTATCAACAAGTTAGTAAAAATATTTTGCCAACCGGTATTGAATATTGGCAAGCACTGTTTTTTAACGAACCTTTAACACCTCTATTCTCTTATTTTTTAGCAAATAGCTTAATTATCAATACAGTTAATATTGAGCAATATGCTAATAAATATTGGCAAGATATTACCCAACGTTATGAAAGCCGTAAAGTCGATCCTATGCGACCATTACTTGCACCAAATGTTATTTGGTCTAAAACTGACGAGATTTTTGCCAATTTCAAAAACTACCCAAGAATGGTTTTATCGCATGCAATAACGACAGAATCAAATAAAAACGTTAATTTGCCTTATGTAGTATTACCTAATATTGCTATTGAGATCCAACAAAAAGATCCTTATTTGCAATTTCAAAAATTTGTTGAAAATTTTACAGGAACAATCATCTTTTCGGTTGAATCAGAAGGACGCAAAGAGGCTTTACAAGAAATTCTTGGACGAATTCGTATTCATCCCACTACTATCGATTTACTTGATGAACGAAAAAACAGTGATAGCCGATTTTATTTAATTGTTGGATCTAGTGAACAAGGCTTTATCAATCAGCAAGATAATTTTGCCTTTATTACTGAAAATGAGCTATTAGGACGGCGAGTAGTTCGTCGCAAAAAAGAAAATAAACAAGCTATCAATACTGATTCACTTATTCGTAGTTTAGCTGAGCTAACACCCGGCAAACCCGTTGTCCATTTAGAACATGGCGTTGGTCGATATGCAGGACTTACCACATTAGAAACAGGTGGGATTACGGCTGAATATCTTATTCTATTATATGCCAATGACACCAAGCTTTATGTTCCTGTTTCATCATTAAATCTAATTAGCCGTTATTCTGGTGGCGATGAAGAAAACGCACCATTGAATAAATTAGGTACTGATGCTTGGAGTAAAGCACGGCAAAAAGCGGCCGAAAAAGTACGAGATGTTGCTGCTGAATTACTCGATATTTACGCTGAACGTGAAAGTAAACCCGGGTTTGAATTTAAACAAGACCGAGAGCAGTATGAACTATTTTGCCAAGGGTTTCCTTATCAAGAAACTGATGATCAACAAAATGCTATTGGAGCAGTAATTGGCGATATGTGCTCTCCTTATGCCATGGATAGATTAGTCTGTGGTGATGTTGGATTTGGTAAAACAGAAGTAGCGATCCGCGCTGCTTTTTTAGCCGTTATTAATCATAAACAAACAGCAGTTTTAGTTCCTACAACTTTACTTGCAGAACAACATTACGAAAGCTTTTGTAATCGCTTTGCAAACTGGCCAATTCGCATAGAAAGCCTGTCTCGATTCAAAACCGCCAAACAACAAAAAAGTATTATAGAAGCTCTTGGTGAAGGCAAAATTGATATTGTAATTGGCACACATAAATTGTTACAAGAAGATATCAAATGGAAAGATTTAGGTTTGTTGATTGTTGATGAAGAACATCGTTTTGGCGTCCGCCAAAAAGAACGAATTAAAGCAATGCGAGCAAACATTGATATTCTAACACTAACCGCAACGCCAATTCCAAGAACCCTCAACATGGCAATGAGTGGTATGCGCGATCTCTCTATTATTGCGACCCCTCCAGCTCGCCGATTAGCAGTAAAAACCTTTGTTAGAGAATATGATGATCTCGTGATTAGAGAAGCTATTTTGCGTGAAATTTTACGTGGTGGTCAGATTTATTACTTACACAATGATATTTCTGATATCGAAAAAGTAAGCGAAAAACTGGCAGAGCTGGTGCCCGAAGCTCGAATTACCATTGGTCATGGGCAAATGCATGAACGCGACTTAGAGCGCGTAATGAATGACTTTCATCATCAACGTTTTCACATACTTGTTTGTACAACCATTGTTGAAACTGGTATCGACATTCCTAATGCCAATACCATTATCATTGATCGTGCCGATAAATTTGGTTTAGCCCAGTTACATCAGCTCAGAGGACGAGTTGGACGTTCTTATCATCAGGCTTACGCTTATCTATTAACCCCACATCCTAAATTACTCACTAAAGATGCCAAAAAACGCCTAGAAGCAATTGCCTCACTTGAAGATTTAGGAGCAGGTTTTGCTCTAGCCACACACGATCTTGAAATTCGAGGTGCTGGTGAGTTATTAGGCAGCGATCAAAGCGGTCAAATAGAGACGATTGGCTTTAACCTTTATATTGAGCTACTTGATGAGGCCGTCAAATCACTAAAAGAAGGCAAAGAGCCAACACTTGAATCATTACTCAATAATCAACAAACAGAAATTGAGTTACGCTTACCAACACTTATTCCTGATGATTTTATTCCCGATGTTAATACACGTTTATCACTATATAAACGTATTGCGAGTATCACCGATCTTATCGAACTCACCGATATTCAAGTTGAAATGCGAGATCGTTTTGGTAAATTGCCCGATGCAGTGCTTTTTTTACTAGAAACTACCAAAATCCGTTATCACGCAACTCAATTAGGCATTACTAAGATTGAATTTGGTGAAAAAGGCGGTTATATTGAATTCGGTAATAATAATAAGGTGTCAGTCAATTACTTAATTGAAATAATTCAAAAAGAACCAAAAAATTATCGCTTAGAAAGTTCAAATCGATTAAAATTACAAAAATCAGAATTGCAACGAATCGATCGCATTGAATATATTAAAAATTTGTTGTCTGATTTTGCAAGTCATCAAGAATGATAACTATAATTACAATAAACGACTAAGAGAGCCACAATGAAAAAAAGCACACTTACTATAGGAATAATTGCTGTATTAGGTATGGCTTATGCAGGTACATCATGGTACAGCGGTAATATGATTGAAGAGCATATTGATGACCAATTAGCACTAATCACAAACAAAGTTAACCTGTCCCAAGATCTTTTCACATTTTCCGTTACTAAAAACCATTATGACAAGGGTGTTTTTTCAACAAAAGTACATTTAACAGTGGCCGTATCACCACGTGAATCGACTATTCAAGGTAGTTATCCAAAAAACTTATTTGATGACGATGTCACTATCCATCATGGTCCTTTTCCTATTGCTGCGCTTGCAAAAGGGACTTTTTCCCCACAATTGGCTTGGTTACAATATGAAATGAGTCAACAAGCAAATCCAACACTTTGGAAACTAGCGGGCAATCGACCGTTTATTAGTGGACATACAAGCGTGAGTTATGACGAATATATTACCGTTAAACTAGCAAGCAAAGCGATTAAAATGACCCAAGCAGAAATCCCTGCCATTGATGATAGTATCTTGGATATTAGCCATGGCAGCTATACATTTAGTTGCTATGCCGATGGTTCTGACGGCAAGGCTAAAGTGCATCTGGATAAATTGTTTTTTCTTTCTGACGGTAATAATTTTAACTTTGATGACATTAATATGTCATTAAGACCACTTAACACCATAGAAGACTTCGATTATGAATTTAACATTAGAAAGGTTAAATACAGTTTTGATAGCTATCTTTCAAAAGGGAATTTTAATATTGACAACTTAAAATCAAAAGGTCGTGCTAACTACAAAAATCGAAATATTGATGAGCAAAGCAGTATTGATAAAATTACATTAAATTTCAAATCATCCACTCCGAAAAACGAATCAGTGATTATTGACAAAATTGTGATGAGTCAAAAAAATATCTTAAATGACAGCAATAATACAATTGAAGGTTCGCTTGTAAGTCGTATTGGTTCGATTATTTATGGTCAACAAAACCTAGGTAGTGGATCATTTGATATTGACTTCAAAGGGGTTGGTAGACAATTTTTCGATCCTCACTTTGAAACAACTGATCCTGACATAAGTGAGAGCGACAAACACAATATTGAATTTTCGTTAAATAAATTGAATTGGCACAATGCTAGTGGCGACATTAATGTTAACTTATTGTTTAATATATCAGAAATAAATAGCTCAAATACTGATGTAGAAAACTATGACAAAATAAATACACTTAAATTCAATCTCGAAGCTCCGTTTGATGTTTTAGCTAGTTTGTCCGCACAAATCCAAAACCCTAACACTAAGCAAGTTACATCAGAACAAATTGCAAAAGAAAGCGCTGTAATAAAAAACAATGCCAAAATGTTTTTTAGTAGATCACCATTTTTTATCTTTAATAAAGATCAAACAGAAGGTATCTATTCTAATGTGGAGTATACAAAAGGCAATCAAAGCGTAAAGGTAAATGGACAATTACTAGATAAAAAAGATTTTTTTGGAAATTTCTAATTTATTTTAGCGACACTAAAAAAATTATAAAATGTTTCAATGATATTGGTTAATTTGGCGATTATTTTAGATTCAAGCGTAGTAGTTAACAATATATGCACCATAATATGCTAGGGTACTTATTTAAACTTGTATAGGTGCATTTTACAAAAAATCAAAAAACTATCGCCTAGAAAGCTCAAATCGATTAAAATTATAACAACTAGGATTACAATTAATTTATCACGTTGAATATGTTAAAAATTTTCTAGTTGATTTTATAAATCATCAGGAATGATAATTTAAAATATAATAAATAACTAAGAGATCTATAATGAAAAAAACCACACTTGCTATAGGAATATTTGCTGTATTAGGGGTTGCTTACGTAGGCACTGCATGGCATACAGGCAACATGATCGAAAATAACATCGATAATGAATTGGTACAAATTACAAACAAAATTAATCAAACTCAAAACGATTTCACGTTTAATATTATAAAAAGTAATTATGAAAAGAATATCTTTTCAACTAAATTGCATTTAACTATTACAGCATCACTCCAAAATGCTACAGGCGACGATGCTCAACCTAAAACCTTATTTTCTGATGATGTTACTATTCATCATGGTCCATTTCCTATCGCTGCACTCGCCAAAGGAAGTTTTGCGCCTAAAATGGCTTGGTTAGAATATGAAATGAGCGAACAAACTAATCCGACACTTTGGAAGCTAGCGGGCAATCAGCCTTTTATTACAGGACATGCAGGTATAAGTTATGGTGAATATATCACCGTAAAACTAGCAAGCAAAGCAATAAAAGTTACCCAAAATGAAGTTCCATTCTTTCCAAGAATTGATAGTGCATTAGAACTTGGTGAAGGCAAGTACACCTTTGGTAGTTATACTACTGGCTCTGACATATCAACTAAAATTGAAATTGATAAAATTTTATTAACCTACCCTGCATCATTTAATTCAAAACCAGTTTCGGTTGTTATTAATAAATTCGTTATGGACGAAAAAAATGTCCTAAATGACGTCACCAATACTGTCGATGGATCATTTTCAAGTAGTGTAGATTCAATTATTTATGGACAACAAAATCTAGGTTATGGCTCGATAGATATTGATTTTAAGGGACTTGATAAGCATCTATTCACTAATCAATTGGGAATAGGTTATCCTGACTCAGATGATACAGAACAAAAGCATTATATTAATTTTTCGTTAAATAAATTGAATTGGCACAATCCTGCAGGCGATATTAATCTTAATTTAATGTTCAGTATGTCTGATATAGATAGTACAGCTATTGATGAAGCCGATTACAATAAAATTGACTCACTAAAATTAAAACTTGAAGCACCATTTGATGTATTAGCGTATACGTCCGCACAGATCGAAAACCCTAACTCTAACAAGGTAACACCAGAACAAATTGCTAAAGCAAATCAAAACCTACAAATGATGTCCGCATTTTTCATTAGTAGCTCTCAATATTTTACTTCAAGCAATGGTAAAACCAAAGGTATCTATTCTGATATAAGCCTAACCAAAGATAGTGATGAAGTTAACGTAAATGGTAAAAAAGTAACAAAAGAAGAATTCTTTGAACAATTATAATTAGCTAATTTATTATTCAAACTAACCTATTTAGTTCCGCCACTAATTTTGGCGGAATTTTATTATTTTTAACTTAAGCAAAAAAATTTATGAATACAAATTCATCATCCACAACAGAAAACCAATTTAAACGAACCATGAAAACCCGTCATTTAATTATGTTATCACTGGGTGGCGTTATTGGCACAGGTTTATTTTTTAATACTGGTTACATTATTGCTACTGCTGGGGCTATTGGCGCTATTATTGCTTATTTAATTGGTGCATTAGTTGTTTATTTGGTGATGTTGTGCCTAGGCGAACTGGCTGTCGCTATGCCTGAAACAGGTGCATTTCACACTTATGCTTCTCGCTTTATTAGTCCTGGCACTGGTTATACCGTTGCTTGGCTGTATTGGTTACTTGGACAGTGGCACTTGGTTCAAGTCTAACCGCAGCTGGATTATGTATGAAGTATTGGTTCCCTACTGTTTCGGTCTGGATTTGGTGTTTAATTTTTTGTATCGTAATCTTTGCATTAAACATTATAACCGCTCAATTCTTTGCCGAAAGTGAATTTTGGTTTTCAATCATTAAAGTCATCACTATTATTATTTTTATTGTTGCTGGAGCTGCTGCTATCTTTGGTTTTGTTCCTATGAAAAATGACATGCCAGCACCTTTTTTACACAATATTACCGATAATGGCTGGTTTCCTAATGGTATAACACCAATTATCATGACGATGGTTTCAGTTAATTTTGCCTTTTCTGGTACCGAGTTAATTGGTATTGCTGCGGGCGAAACTCATAATCCCGAAAAATCGATTCCACTTGCAATTAAAACAACAATTTTAAGATTGATTCTCTTTTTTATTGGAACCATTATTGTGTTAGCCTCTCTACTACCTATGGATCAAGCTGGCGTTATTACTAGTCCATTTGTAATGGTATTTGAAAATATCGGTATTCCATATGCTGCTGATATATTTAATTTTGTTATTGTAACCGCTATTTTATCAGCCGCTAATTCAGGACTTTATGCCTCTGGGCGTATGATGTGGTCGTTGTCTAATCAAGGTACACTACCAAAGTGCTTTGCTAAATTAACCAATAAAGGTATTCCAATGATCGCTATTGCAGTAAGTATGCTTGGTGGATTGTTAGCGTTATTTTCAAGCGTGATAGCTCCTGATACTGTATTTGTAGCATTAACCGCTATTTCTGGCTTCGCCGTGGTAGCAGTTTGGTTAAGTATTTGCATTTCACATTACTTTTTTAGAAAGCAACTGTAACTATCCCCTAAAATAGTACAGCAAAAAAGTAGAAAATTATCTATGATAAAAGTAAAAGGGGATTTAATTATGAAAAAAATGACTGAACATCAAATCGTCGCTATTTTAAAAGAAGCTGAAGCAGGTATTCCTGTCAAGGAACTCTGCCGTAAATATGGCATGGGTAATTCAACTTTTTATAAATGGCGGGAAAAATACGGCGGAATGGAAACTTCGGATATCAAACGCTTAAAAGAGCTGGAGGCTGAAAACCGCAAACTTAAGCAGATGTTTGCCGAGCTGAGCTTAAAATCACAGCTTCAGGAAGAAATCATAAAAAAGCTTTAGTGCCCACAAAGGCACGTAAAACGTGGGCACAGCAACTACAACAAAATCATTCAGTTACTATTGCTATGAGTTGTGCCATTGTTGGCTTAAGCCGTTGTGCTTACTATTATCAACCTAAGTTACAGGATGATTCGGTGATTGTTTCGGTATTGAATGCTATCACAGACCGGCATTTACGCTGGGGCTTTCCTAAATGCTTTAATCGTATCAGAAAGCTCGGCTATCAATGGAACCATAAGCGTGTTTATCGGGTGTATTGTGAATTAAAGCTTAATCTCAGAGTAAAACGAAAAAAACGCATTCCTCCACGATGCCCGGAAAAGCTATTGGTGCCTAATAAACAAGGTGAATGTTGGTCAATGGATTTTATGAGTGATAGTAGCCGTAATCAACGTCGCTTTAG
>NZ_LZHR01000020.1:0-33720 GCF_001690675.1 Gilliamella sp. Occ4-3 | reverse complement strand
ATGGCGGCGCGACTCATGCTGATTCAGTTAGTCCCTTATTATCAGTAACATTGCCTGGAAACAAAATTGTTACTGTATCAAATGATAGCTCAAGCATGGAAAACCCATTAGTGTTAGATAAACTTTCAGCCACTTTTGCAGATATCAAGACATTAGTACCTCATAGGGATTATCCAGAAGTATTGACCGATAAAGTTATTGATGACAATGGTTATTGGAAGGATGATGATGGCGATACACTTCATCGTGTCAATTCAAGTAAATTAAAAATTAAATGGCAAAATTTATATGGTCAAGATATTACTAATTATGTGAAGGATAACTCAGATAAAGCATTAAATGGCTGTGATGCACCTTATCAATTGACATTAGAAGCGGAAGATGTGAGCATTAAGACAGAACATGGTATTCCTACTGAAAGTGATAAATTTACTGGAAATAGGCATACCTATTATCTTTATCCCAAAATGGATAAACCACAATTTTGTTATGCTATGCCTAATTTAGAATATGATTGGCATTCAAATGATATACCTTACGATGGTGCTGTTTCTTCTCTTAACGATCCGCATGGCGATTGGAATAAATATAGAGGGTTTTATGCTTATAATCCAGCGAATCCTGGAGCAAACTTTCCAACCACAGGCTCTCATAATTTATTTTTTTACTTGAGTGTTGCAGGAATGAAAGCGCAAGATATAGTAAATAAAAATGGTCGAACAATTTCGACGGGAGGGGTAACATTAACGTTAAATGCTGAAAATAAGCTACCTACAGGGCTTGTAAAAATAAACTTAACGGGTCCTAAGGAGAGTAATCCTAGTTCTTTTATTCCTTCAACATTTTATTTACACGATAAAAATAATGACCCATTGTATAGTTTTAGGTTAGAGCGTTGGTATGTAGCTAAAAAAGGCGGTGCAGGTGGTTATCAAAATGGAGTTGCGTTTTGTAATAACTTTAATGGTGGTGGGTATCGTATGCCCAAAGTGCTTGATTTTACCAATGCAAGGCGTGGCGGTATTGTGGATTGGCAAAATGGTATAACAGATGAAAGCTATTTACGAAAAATTAGTTATAAAGTGAATGGTTATTGGATGGGTGGGTTATTTAGCGAATGGGGACGTATGACTCAGATTTACTATAAAGATAGTGATTGGGAATATTTTCGTGTTGGAGAACCTTCTTGGGGGGATATAAGAGGGTATTATTGGACGTCAGAAGATCATTATAATGCTGGTTTGAACAGTATCCATAATTATGTTGTAGAGACAAATATAGGTATTGTTGGTGATAGAGGTGGAGACGATTTAGATTTTAGAGTAGCATGCGTTAGCCCTTAGTTATATATAAGAATTATTTATGTTTTTATGGTAATTTGATAAATACTGTAATAAATATACATAAAAAAACAAAATTGTAGGAAAACGCCGAGTTGTTTACTTTTCATGGTTAAAATAATCCTCTAAAAACGCATAAGGCGTTTTTAGAGGATTAGTCCAACATTTAGTTTTAATTAACAATATTCCCGATAAACACGTTTGTGATATCCACTGATAGCCTAGCTTTTTAATATGATGAAAACATTTAGGAAAAAATCAGGGTAAATGTTTTTCGGCTATCTTGCTAAATATTAGAGTAATTATTGGATCATTTAATAGTTTACGTTGATAATAGTAAGCATAACAGCTTAATTTTACAATAGCACATCACGGCAATTGATTTTTTGTTAACAGCTTTATTTAATCATCCCAAAGCATAATTGCATGATCTTCAGTTAATATTAACGGCGGAGCAAAAAGATACTCTTTGACTTTAGCTGGTAAAACCTGCATGTCATTAAAGTTAAATTGTAACTCAGGATAAACATTAGCGATTTCTTTTATACGGGTATCAAGTAATTCCTTTATTTTATTCGATTCTTTTGTAATAGCTATTTCGTCTTTTAACATGCCAATTTGTTTTTTATGGTGCTCTGACTCAAATATTTCATGAAAAACAAAAGAAAATCCCTTTTTGTTATTGGTTCTGTCACAATCGGGGCATTCTCTATATTCAGGATGATGCAATTTAAGTTCTTTAACACGCAAAGCAATAATTTCGTCGATATGATCGGTATAATAATTTAATGTAGGATCTAAATAAGCCAGCGTTCTGTGTTCAGGTATTGCGCTATTACTATGCACTAAGGTAAATAAAGGTTTTTTTAATATCTTCATTTTTGTAACTTCCTTTTAATTAAAATAAAAAGATAACAAGACCTTAATAAATAAAAGAGGCTGTTAATTTTATGTAAAAATGTTTTTGGTTGACATAATACTTAAATATAAAAAACAACAAAAATTAAAATAACTCATTATGTTATAATAAATATTTAAATTAATGAATTTAAGTTTCAAAGCATAGGTACTTAAAATAATAAAATACTATTAAGAACAACTGCTATCAGAAAATGAAAAGTCTTATTTACTTACAAACCTTACTTAAAGGTTAATTACGGTATATTATCAATACAGTAAAACATTATTACTTAATAGTAAAAACTTAATAAGCGAATGACTACCTATTTAAAAATAATCACTTTTTTAAGACAGATTTAATTTTGGAAAGTTCAATAATATCGCTAATTTTATCTTTTAGTTAAAGATCTTACGTCTAATTTTATAGACAAATACATAACGAAGTTAATCAATATATCATAATAATTTTTAATATATTTAACTATTAAAGCTATTTAAAATAGTGCAGAGCACGGAATGATTTATTTTTAGTAAAAAACTAGCAATATCGGTTAAATTATAAGACGAACATAATTATGGTGATGATTGTTGGGTTTTCAATGCCTTTGGATATTACAAATAATCAACCTAATATATAGGATTTCCTTACGCTGTTTACAGGAATTGAAACAAATACGGCGATTAACATACTTTTTATTGCAGTAGTTTTAATTGATATACGGCATAATCAGCAAATAGTTAGTGATACAACAGATACAAACAAAATTTTAAGTGATTTGCTCACTTTTATAATAATAAAGTTAAACAACATAAGGCGATTTTAAATAAAACACCTTATGAGTTTTTAGAGAATTATTTTAACTGTGAAATATAAACAAATTGGTGTTTTCCTACATTTTAAGGCGAAAATGTCAGATGAGCTAACTATTTTTAAAGTTTGCTCTTTTTGATATGTTTTAAATTAGGTAAAGCAATTGCCAGAAGAATAATACCCACTCCAATCCATTGATTAAAATGGACCGATTCGCGTAAATAAAAATATGAACAAGTGACCGCCACAGGCAATTCTGCTGCCGACAAAATGGCACTTAATGAAATTCCAATTCTTGGAATTCCTACCGAAAACAAAAAAGGTGGCAATACAGTACCTAGTAATGCTAATAAAAATCCTAATTGATAAAGTTTGTCGCTAATATCAAGTTTGAAGAAAAATAAAGGTGGAAATATCAAAAAAGTAATAATACATGCGCCGGTAATCATCCACGCACTTTTTTCAAGCTTAGGTAATTCGTTACCAATATTGCTGCTAGTACTAATAAAGAGTGAATACATCAGTGCTGCTAAAAAACCAAAAAAACAACCAGTCAAATTTAAACTAATATCTTGATTAAAAATACCTGCTGCTAAGCAGCTACCTAAGATAATTACAATAATCGCTGAAAGTTGAATAATACTAGGTTTGTTTTTGAAAAAAATAAAATCAATAAAGACGCTAATCCACAAATATTGCATTAATAAAATAATTGCAATTGATGCAGGCACTAGTTGTACGCATTGGTAATAACAAATACCGACTAATCCAGGAAATAGACCAACAGCGCAGATCTTCCATTTTTTTGTCAATTTTGTATTTTTTTCTGTTGGAGTCTCTAATCGTGTGTTTGTTGATGTAGATACTTTTGGGGAGCGTATTATTTTGACAATAAAGTGAATACTCCATAACATTAACATTCCCAAAAAACATTGGATACCAGTGACTTCACCTAATTTATACCCGTTTTGATAAGCCGTCTTAACGATAGAAGATAGTACGCCAAAGCTACATGCACCTAATAAAACCAGTAAACCGCCTAAAAATTTATCTTTCATATCTAAATCTCGTAACAAAAAATAACATTGCCGATAATTGCCGGCTAAAAAACACAATAAAAGACATTAGGGGGAAGGATTATTAAATTCATTCCCCAGATGTCTTTTCAATAAGTTAAATCAATCAAATTACAATGATAATTAATATTTCAAAATCTATTAATCTCAACGGATAAGTGATTATGTAGCGCACTTACTTTTAGTATGGTCATAATTAAATGAATAATAAAAAACAACACCTAACACAAGTGCATATGTAGCAAAAATTAGCCAAATTGTTTGCCAATCTTTAAGACCATCATGTGTACACATGTCAACAACATAACCACTTAAAATCGAGCCAAAATAAGCGCCAATACCATTAACCATGGTCATAAACAGTCCTTGAGCACTGGCTCGAATATTTGAACTGACTTCTTTTTCAATGAAAATAGAACCTGAAATATTAAAAAAGTCAAATGCACAGCCGTAAACGATCATTGAAAGCATTAATAGCACAAAACCAAAAGGTGTTGGATCGCCAAATGCAAATAAACCAAATCGCAAAGTCCAAGCTATTAAGCTTATCATTATGACTTTTTTGATGCCAAATTTTTTGAGAAAAAATGGGATGGTTAAGATAAATGCGACTTCAGCCATTTGTGAAACCGATAATAAAATAGCTGGGTATTGCACAATCAAGCTATCTTTAAATTCTGAGACTTTACCAAAATCATGCAAGAAAGCGCCACCAAAAGTATTAGTGATTTGTAGTATCGCACCAAGCAACATAGCAAAAAGAAAAAAAACAGCCATAACTGGTTTTTTGAATAATACAAAAGCATCTAATCCTAAATAGGAAACCCAAGACTGTTTTTGGTTTTTAGATACAGTAATGTTTGGTAATGTTGTACTATAAACAACAAGAACAGCGGATGCTGCGCACGCAACATAGAGCTGAGCATTACTCAACTCGAATTTGCATAAACTAATTGTCCACATTGCAATGATAAAACCGACTGTACCAAATACTCGTATTTTAGGGAAAACGGTTACCGAATCTAAGTTATGTTGATCCAAACAGTGGTAGCTAATAGAGTTAGATAATGCAATGGTTGGCATAAAAGCTAACGCATTGCCTAACATCACCCAAAATAAAATAGCTGAATTATTAACTGATGCAGCATAAAAAAGCGCAATGGCACAAACAGTATGACAAAGCATATATAGATATTTAGCTTGCAAAAATTTATCGGCAATAATACCAATAATAAATGGTGTAATTAATGCCGCTAAACCTTTTGTACTAAAAATCATCGATACTTCAACACCAGAAAAGTGTAAAGTATTAAATAGATAAGCACCAAAAGTGGCTAACCAGCTTCCCCAAATGAAATATTGGAAAAACATCATTATTTTCAATCTATTCTTTATGTTCATTGTTTATTCCTAAAATAAAGTGAACTTTTTATAGAAAATTACCAATAAAAAGTATTGGTTAGAAACGTGCAATCGTTTTTGTTATAAGTTTTAAAAAGGTTGATTTAACACGTTCTGCTGTCTCTATAACTTCTTCGTGTCCTAATGGTTGATCTAAAATTCCGCAAGCCATATTAGTTAAACACGAAATTCCAATGGTTTTAATGCCTGAATGGTGTGCGATAATTGCTTCAGGCACGGTTGACATACCAACAGCATCAGCACCTAAAACACGAATCATTCTAATTTCGGCAGGTGTTTCATAAGTAGGACCTGTCCACCAAGCATAAACACCTTGTTGTAAGGTAATATTAAGTTCTTTGGCTACATCAATTACTGTTGAACGCAATTGCTTATTATAAACCTCACTTACATCTAAAAAGCGCACACCTAAATCAGGGTTATTTGGTCCAATAAGAGGATTGTTGGCAGTAAGATTAATGTGATCGGTGATCAACATTAAATCGCCTGGTTTAAAACTCGTATTGACTGCACCACATGCATTAGTGATAATTAATTTTTCAACACCAAGCATCTTCATTACACGAACAGGGAAAGTAACTTGATCTAACGAAAAACCTTCGTAATAGTGAAAGCGTCCTTTCATTGCCACAACTGTTTTGTCTCCGCATTGGCCAATGACTAATTCATTTGCGTGGCCAACGGCTGCTGATTTGGCGAAATGTGGAATTGTGTCATAAGGAATATGAACAGCATCTTCAAGAGTGTCGGCAAAAGGTCCTAAACCTGAACCAAGAATAATCCCAATTGTTGGTTTTTTGTTTGTGTGTTTCTGAATAAAATTAACGGCTTGTTGAATATCTGAAGTCTGATGCATGATAGTATCCTTTCAAAAAAATTAATGCTAAGCTAAAGTAAAATAGGTGAATATAATAAAACAGTGATAACCTATTGCTTAGTTTAATTGGGTAAAATCCCATAAAATAATTAAAAAACAAAATAATTTTTGTTTTCAACATATATTATGATGATCTTCGTCTAATAAAGGAAGATGCGAATTGATATATCTTAGAATGAATTAGAAAAATTTCTTTTTTATTTTTATTATTCAATATATTAAATTTAGATTAATTTAATCACCAAAATGAACAATATAAAAGGTTTTCTTAGATAAGACGATCATCGCCAGAATAGATCACACCTTTATCGCCTCTAAAGAATCCAACCAAAGTTAAATTACACTGTTTAGCCAAATCAACCGCCATTGAAGTTGCTGCCGAAACAGCTAATAAAAATTCCACGCCACAATTAGCTGTTTTTTGCACCATCTCGTAGCTAGCACGGCTTGATACTAACACTACACCGTGTTGATACTCAGGGTTATTTAACAATTGCATAGCTCTAAAGCCAAGTAGTTTATCTAAAGCTACATGTCGACCGATATCTTCAAATCCAGCGATAAATTGTCCTTTTAAATCTAGCCACACAGCTGCGTGAGTGCCTCCAGTTTGTTTACCGACTTGTTGAACATGCGATAAATAGCTTAAGCTGTCACTAAAATCAGCTAAATCAATCTGACTTATTAATGGTAAAGTAGGAATATCTTGGCAGACTTGCTCTATCTGCTCAGTACCGCAAATACCGCATCCTGTTCGTCCAGCTAAATTACGTCGTTTTTCTTTTAGCTCGCTAAAGCGTCGTGACGAAAGCTCAATGTGTACTTCTATGCCTTTTGGGGTATCAATAACATCAATGCCATAAATATCATTAACCGAATGAATAATATTTTCCGTTAACGAAAATCCAATAGCAAAATAATCCAAATCTTTTGGTGTCGCCATCATCACTACATGTGAAATTCCGTTATAAATTAAAGCAACTGGCTTTTCGATAGCTAACATATCAGGTTGAAAATGTTGTAACTTACTGTTTTTAAATTTACGTACTGGAATTGATTTAACACCGATCGCCATTAATTGCCTCTTGCTAATTTGGTTATAATTAAGACTGCTATCAGCACAAGATCAACCATTAATAATTCTAAAATGTTAACGTAGTGTAATATTTTATCAATAGATAGCGTGCTCAGCACTTAATAAGCAATATTATGATAAAATAGTTCGCCATAAGCAATTGATAATTCATAAGCTAACTCTATGTCATTACAAGAAATCACACAGACTATCATGCAGTTTATTGAGCACCATCAAGTTTGGGCATTACCCATTATATTTTTATTGGCATTTGGTGAATCTTTAGCGATTATCTCGCTTCTAGTGCCTGCAACGGCTATTTTATTAGGGGTAGGGGCTTTAATCGGTGGAGGAGCAATATCATTTGTGCCCGTATTAATTGCCGCTTCGGCAGGTGCTGTTTTTGGAGATTTACTGTCTTATTGGTTGGGTAAACACTATCATCAACAAGTTATTGCTTCATGGCCACTTAATAAGCACCCTAAATTAGTTTATCGTGCTGAGCAATTCTTTCAGCGTTATGGAACGTTAGGGGTATTTATAGGTCGATTTTTTGGACCACTACGAGCCATAGTCCCTTTAATTGCTGGCACAATGCATATGCCAACCACCAAATTTAACCTAGCAAACATTGCTTCAGCACCAGTTTGGGCTTTTGTATTGCTTGCGCCAGGAGCATTTGGTGTGCCTTGGTTAGAAACTCTTTTTGGTTAAAGTGTACCGATGGTATAACTACGACGCCCACTCTTGCGTCCCAATGCTTCTAAATTGGTTTGCAATGGTGGGAATGGTAGCGTTAAATGATGTTTACGATAAGCTTCAAGTATCAATTTATGTATAGCGCTTCGCAGTAACATTCGGTGTCCCATTTCAGCAGCAAAAACACGTAATTCAAACAACTGAATACCTTCTTGGATATCCACCAAAAATACTTGAGGTTCAGGATCGTTAAGCACATATTCACATTCATCTGATGCTTGTTGTAAAAGTTTGATAACCAAATCACTATCAGCATCGATGGTAGCAGGAATAGTTAATACAATTCGAGTGATCGAATCTGATAACGACCAGTTCACCAATTGTTCGGTAATGAAAGCTTTATTGGGCATCACAATTTCTTTACGATCCCAATCGACGATGGTAATTGCGCGAGTATTAATTTTGGTGATATTACCTGTCAAATCGCGAATTGTCACCGTATCGCCAATACGCACAGGTTTTTCGAATAAAATGATTAAGCCAGAGATAAAATTAGCAAAGATCTCTTGTAAACCAAAACCTAACCCCACACCTAATGCGGCAATTAACCATTGAATTTTAGACCAGTCGATACCAATAAACGAAAATGCAATCATACAGCCTATCATCAAAGTAATATATTTTGAAACTGTGGAAATAGCATACCCTGTTCCTGGTGATAAATCTAAATGTTGCAAAATGCCTAACTCCAACAAAGAGGGCAAATTTTTGACCAACTGAACGGTAATTGTCATCACTAAAATCGCAATACAGACTGCACCAAGAGTAATGTATTGTTCGATTTCAGTTCCATTAACAATGGCGCTGGTTCCCCAAAGTTTAATATTATTCATAAAAGCAAAGGCCGAATGCAATTCAGACCATAGCAAAATCATACTAATTAGCGCAATCATCATAATAATCGATCTGACTAAATGTAAGGATTGCGCACTGATGACATCTAAATCGATAACAGGTTCATCAACATTTTCGTTAAGTGAATTGAGATCATCTTCATGTGATTTGGCTCGTTGCATACGTTCTAAGCGACGTTGCTTGGTTCGTTCAAATTCTATACGACGTTTTTGGATCCACATCCAACGGCGAATCATAAAATAAATAACTAACAGAGCAAACCAAATAATGACAGAGGCCTCAAGACGACCTAATAGTACTTGAGCTGTCGAAAGATAACCTAAACAAGCCGCAATGATGGCTAGCCATGGTGCACTTAATAAAATAAACCACAAAATATGACTTAATAAATTATCACCAGCTCCTTTTTTATCAATATAAAGAGGAACGCCAGCACGATGAATAGAATTAGTCATAAACACCAAAGCAAAGCAGAGCAAAATAAACGATGTTCGACCAATTGTGGCTGCAAATTGATGATTATTATATTGATCAAAACTCATTACTATCATCACTAGTGGAATTACCAGCCAAACTGAAAGTTGATAATATTTCATCGCTGAGCGTACGCTACGTCCAGACCAACCAAAATGAGTAATAAACAGCCCATTAGATGACGCAAAATGCGCTGAAATAATAAATACCCACAAAATAGGCGCAGCAGCATTCACACCATAACCCAAGGCAAATGCGACAGGATAATCTGAATTAATCTGTAAAGCATAACCAAACACCGCCCACAAAATAGGGATAGGTAATGCCATAATTAATGAAAATATAATTACTTTTAAGGTTAAAGAGTAACTATCTTGTGTGACTTTTCCTACACGACTAGCTGATTTATTGAGAAAAATATTATATTTCGTGCGCATTTTAAAGTGTGCAAACACGAATAGTAACGACAAAATAATTAAAAATAGCGGTTTTGGCGAACTAAGTACTTCAACGCTAGCATTATAAAGTTGCGAAATGGTATCGACAGAAAAAATCACATACACAACATCTTTGGTTAAATCGATTGGATAACTCAATGATATTGGATTCACATCAGCTACCCAGAAGAAATATCTGTGTGCAGCATCGTTAACTTCGTCAATCGCATTGGTTAATTGTTTATTGGCAATTTTTAGTTTAGTCAATTCTAGAATGGTAGTATCAGTTCCCGAAATAAGAGTCTTAAGTAATTCGGTTTGTTCTCGAATTAAACGACGATATTGGGTTGCTTCTTTGATGCTGTTAAGTGGACTTGTTAAAGTAGGGTAATTGTCCAAAGATGTTAAAATATTACTATAATTAAGTTGTTGCGCTTTTGCCTCGGCGATTTCGGCATCAAGCGCTTGCGATTTGGGTTTTTCTGGCAAACGCAATAACTGTTGACGTAAGGTTTCGCCCAAAGCGGTCGAAAAACTCAACCATTCTCCTTGTTCATCAAGTGTTGCCAGTGTATTTTGAACATGTGAAATTTGTGTTGTGATATTGTTTTGCTCATTAACAATACTAGTTAGATGTGTTTTTTGTAACTCCATATTTTGTCTGAGTTCATCATTTTTATCACTTAACTGATGAACAACTAGCGAAAGATCATTTTCATCATTAATGACTGGTGTGGTTTCTTCGGCAAAAGTCAGTGAAGAAAACAACACAACAACAAAGCACACAACACCACGAATCCACATAAAGCTATATCCTGTCAGCTAATTTTTGACCCACGCGAGTAACATCACCCACTTTAAGGTGGTTATTAAACTCAATCGAATTTGAGGCAAACAGTGTAATTACTGTCGAACCTAACTTAAAGCAACCTATATCTTGTCCTTTAGTTAATTTTATCCCGTTGGTATAAGTCCAACGTTTCATTATTCCTTCTCGTGGAGGGGTAACAATACCTTCCCATTGTACTTCTATACTACCAACAATAGTTGCCCCAACTAAAATTTGCGCCATTGGACCTAATTCGGTTTCAAACAAACAAATCACACGTTCATTACGAGCAAAAATATTAGGTATACTTTCGGTTGTAGCTTTGCTAACTGAAAATAGCGAACCAGGCACATAAATCATCTCACGCAAAATACCATCGCAAGGCATATGAAAACGGTGATAATCTTTAGGTGATAAATAAGTGGTTGCATATAAACCATTTCTAAAAAAGTTGATCATATCAGGATGACAGGCAAGTAATGATTCTAAAGAATAAAAATGCCCTTTAGCTTGTAACAGCTGTGTATCAAGAATAGTACCAAACTGACTAATTACACCATCAGCAGGCATAACAACAGCACTATCGGTGGTATCAATTGGCCGTGCATCCTCATTTAATTCACGAGCAAAAAAGTCATTAAAGGTTTTAAATTCTTTTACATCACTAATTTTTGCTTCGCTCAAATCCACTTTATACACTTTACAAAAAAGCATAATCATCCATGTTGTAACTTTACCTAACTGTTTTTTTGCCAACCAACCAAAAATAACGGTTAATAGCTGTTTAGGAAGAAGATACTGAATAATTGCTTTTAACTGATTTAACATAGATAACTCTCAAAATTATGTTATAAATAATACATTATACCAAGGTTTATAGACAAAGTGTAAAACCAACTTAAATCAATGATTTGTATAATTGATCATATACATATATAAATTTTGCCAATTCTGTTCAACGATGGCAATCGTTTAAAAACTTTTATCGCTATTGTTACTTAAACTGCGTTCATTACCAATAATTAAGGACAGTATTAATGGCAGTTTGAAATATTAAAGCTAGATTTAGTTACATAGGCGGTATAGTTATATTATCATGTTATAAGCAATCATATTAGCATTTAACACTACAAGAAATATATCGATTTAGTAATGGATTTAAAAACAATCTTTTTCCAGAAAAACTATTTATTTAGAAAAAGAGATATCAACGGAACTTAATAAAATTATTAAGCAGAGCATAAAACTCGATAGTATTGGTATGGATACTTGGGGCGGATTAAGTTTTGCTATGATAAAGCTGCTCAAGTTGCTGAGTCTACTTGCTCATATCGTGCAGTGTGCTGATAATATAATGCCACAAGTTTAATCTGTTGGACTCGGTATTTTATTACAATTGATAATATTTTTTGTGTAACTTAAAGGTGGTGCCGACATTTTTAAAGACCAAAAATATCAAAAAATACCAATAACAAATATTGATACTAAAATGCATATTGACTATCTATATTCAGTCAACAACCACTATTTTTATTTTAAGGACTTATTTTATAAAAATAAGTTAGGAAAGCATGCCGTTTAGTTTGATCAAACCTCAATTACTGATTTACTATAATAACTAATTTGCTCTGTATTGATGAAAATACAGTATAAAACATATCATGCATTGGGCCTGATTGTCCTCTAAATATTGTAAATACGATTACAGAAATTCCAGCTATAATAACCGCATATTCAACTACTGTTATGCCTTGCTTATTTTGAATAAATTTAGCTAAAAAAGTATTAGCTAGAATATTCATTATGTATTCTTTCATCACTTTACCCTTTCATTTAATATTATTTTTATGTAAATGAATTCTTTTTAATGTTTATTCTACAATTCTAACGACAAATAGAATAAAATTCAAGCAAATGGTTTTTATGTAATCGATTATTTGTTAAATAGTATTCAATAACATCAGTTTGATAATAGATATGTTGCCTTTAAGTAAATTTTTTTAACTTTAGGAAGTACTTGTAAGGTTTACAGTAATCTAAACAACTCCCAAAAAAATTGCGCTATATTACACAGTTATTTTAGTTAGTTTGTTAATAGCCTAAATTAAAAGAGTAGAAAAAACACCAAATTATCAATGATAAACACTGGGATTAAAATACATACAGACCATTTCATGTAACTAAAAAAGCTTGGCATGTTAATTTTATTTTGAATTGCAATGCTTTTGACCATAAGGTTAGGTGCATTACCAACATAGCTAAGAGCTCCCATAAAAACTGAACCCATTGAAATAGCGAGTAAGGTTTTTTCTAATATATTCATTAAAATAGTGGCATCGCCCGAAGCTAGATTAAAGAAGACCAAATAAGTGGGGGCATTATCTAAGAATCCTGAAAGTAGACCTGATAGCCAAAAATACATGCTATTAATCGGTTGTCCATGTTCATTTGTTACTAGTGATACAATTGGGGCTAATGCACCATGGCTACCTGCTCGTAAAATAGCAAGTACAGGGACGATAGTAATAAAAATCCCGATAAACAGCTTAGCAACTTCAATGATAGGCTCCCAATTAAATTCGTTACCGGCACGTACTTGTTTAGGGGTAATTAACATAGAAAATAGGGTAATCATGATAAAAATAATATCACGAATTAAATTTTGTAAAGCAATATGTGTTCCTAAAACCGTAAAATTAACCGATGAATGCCAAATACCAGACATTAACACGCAGGCAATAATGATTGCCAATAAAAAGATATTGCTTACACCATAAACCTTAATAGCGCTAGCTTTCTTAGCCGAAGTTAACGTAAGCGAATCACCATATTGCGTACGAAAGTAGTAGCAATCAATCTTATAATAAATTGCTAATAACAAAATTGAACTAAACAAAACTGGCAACAACATATGTTTAATTGTCCATCCAAAATTAACACCTTTTAAAAAACCAATAAATAAAGGTGGATCGCCCAGTGGTGTCAAGCCTCCGCCAATGTTTGCTACTAAAAAGATAAAAAAGACAATGGTATGTACGGCATATTTACGATTGCGATTAGCTCTAATTACAGGTCGAATCATTAACATAGCTGCGCCAGTAGTGCCCATGAGTGAGGCTAACAGTGTACCTATTGCAAGCAAGCCAACGTTTAGTTTGGGTGTGCTAAGCACATCGCTCTTAATTAAAATCCCTCCTGAAACGGTAAATAGTGCAAGCAATAACAAAATGAAAGGAATATATTCAGCTATAATTGCATGAGCAGTAAGATTGATGGTGGTTTGTAGACCAAAAGAATATAAGGCAAACAGTATAAACAGCATTGTCCAAAAAGTAATAATTTTGCCATAATGATAATGCCAAAGTCGCGACAGAAATAACGGCATAAATGCAATAGAAAATAAAATCCCTACAAACGGAATACTCCAACAAATCGATAAATTATCACCGCTAAAATCAGCAGCTAAAAGATCAAACGGTATTAATGTTAAAACGATAAAGGAACAAAGGACTTTCATTAATTTTTGTATTTTTATTTTTAAAGAGCTCAAATTATAACAAAGTGTTTTAGTTTTATCGAATTTTAAGATTTTTAATAAGGATTGAGCAATAATATTGTAACGGGAATTTAATAATATAAAAACCACCACAAACAACACCACAGTCAACTATAACCGTTTGATTTGGTTTAAAATAAAAACTCCAATAAAATCAATAGTCTACCTGAACGATTTTAGAGTAAAAACAACGCTACACCGTAGTCATTTTGATTAATTGATTTGTTCAGTTTTCGCATATTGCTGTTAAGTCGTTATAATAGCGGTTATTTGATTTTGGATAAAATAGGACAACCGTGCAAACGCCATTAAAAAAGCCCCAATTACATTGCAGAAACAAACACCGGAATGGCTATGATTTTGCAAAGCTCATTAAAATACTGCCTGAGTTGTCTCGATATGTAAATCAGAATTCCTATGGCAATTTATCGATCGATTTTGCCGATCCTTTGGCCGTTAAACTGTTAAATAAAGCCTTGTTATTTAATGATTATCAAATAAATTATTGGGATATCCCAGACGGTTTTTTATGTCCGCCCATTCCTGGTCGAGCTGATTATATTCACTATTTGGCTGATTTATTAGCTCAAGACAGCCAAAATAGCATTCCAACAGGTAAACAAATTCGGGTTTTAGATATCGGCGTTGGGGCTAATGTGATTTACCCTATTATTGGTTGTGCCGAATATGGTTGGTCATTTGTAGGGAGTGATATTAATCCAGTTGCGATCAAAGTTGCTTTGCTAATTACACAAGCCAATAGGTTATTAAAAAACACTTTGCAGTGTCGATTACAAAAAGACAGTGGATCGATTTTTAAGCATATTATTAAGCCCAATGAATTTTATGTTTTAACCCTGTGCAATCCGCCTTTTCATGCCTCAGCAGAAGGTGCGTTGGTAAGTACGCAAACCAAATTGAAGAAGTTAGGTAAGTTAATAAATTCCACTCAAAAAACTGTGCTTAATTTTGGTGGACAACATGCCGAGCTTTGGTGTCAAGGAGGTGAAAGAGCTTTTATTAGTAATATGATTAATGAAAGTACTCAATATAAAACTCAATGCCTGTGGTTTACTTCATTAGTTTCAAAAAAAGAGACCTTGTCGGTAATTAACAAAAAATTAAAACAAGCTGCTGTTGTTGAAAGCCGTATTATTCCCATGGCGCAAGGGCAAAAAGTGAGTAGGTTTGTAGCGTGGACTTTTTTTAATCAAACTGAACGCCAACAACTTTTATCAAAAAGTCATATAAAACAAAATGTTAAACATTATGAATAAATTGCCTTTATAGACCTTTTTGTTGTAAAAGGTCGTTTAAGTGTGTTTTGTTCATCTGCAATAAAAATTCCGATAGCTTATTGTTTCGCTTTTGGTTAAGATGGTGATTATTTAATCGCCGCTATTAACCCATCTCAATTTTCAATAACCATAGGAAATACCGATATGAAAAGTAATCAAACAGCTAAGCTCATTGAGCAGCTACAAGGTATTGTTGGACATAAATATACTCTAACCAATCCAGTACGCACATTGCCTTATCGTCAAGGTATTCGATTTGGTGAAGGTGATGCATTGGCAGTTGTTTTGCCGGGAACGTTAGTTGAACAGTGGCAGGTGTTAAAGGCGTGTGTTGAAGCGGATGTGATTGTTATCACACAATCCGCAAATACTGGATTAACTGGTGGTTCAACGCCTGATGGTAATGACTATGATCGTCCTGTTGTTATTGTTAGCACTCGTCGCTTGGATGGTATCAAAGTGATAGAAAATGGTGAACAAGTTGTCTGCTTACCAGGTAGTACACTTTTTCGTCTAGAAAAGGAATTAAAAAAATATCATCGAGGTCCGCATTCGGTTATAGGTTCATCTTGCATTGGCGCTTCTGTGATGGGTGGGGTATGTAATAATTCAGGTGGAGCACTGATTCAGCGTGGGCCTGCTTATACTCAAATGGCGGTGTTTGCTCAATTAGATGCGCAAGGGCAATTGCGTTTAGTTAATCATTTAGGTATAGAATTGGGTGATGAACCAGAAACAATTTTACAGAATCTTCAAAATCATACTTATACTGATAAGGATATTAAACATGATGCTGGGTTAGGCCATGATCACTATTATTGTGAGCATGTTCGTGAAGTAGATGCCGATACGCCTGCTAGATTTAATGCTGATCCTGCTCGTCATTATGAAGCATCAGGTAGTGCTGGTAGATTAATGGTATTTGCTGTGCGCCTTGATACATTTCCGTTAGAGAAAAAATCAGCCGTATTTTATATTGGTACAAATGATATTAATGAATTAAATGGTATTCGTCGCCACATTTTAAGCCAATTTAAAACCTTGCCTGTGTCAGGAGAATATATACATCGCGTGGCTTTTGATATTGCCGCAGTTTATGGGAAACCGACCTTTTTAGCCATTAAAAAGTTAGGTACAGATATGATGCCACGCATGTTTGTGTTTAAGAACTTTGTTGATCGTGTTACCGCTAAAATTCCATTTTTTCCAAAGAATTTTTCGGATCGGTTTTCTATCTTTGCTTGCAAATTTTTACCAAATCATTTACCAAAATCAATGCGTAATTATCGTGATCGTTATGAGCATCACCTTATTTTAAAAATGGCAGATGATGGGATTGCTGAAGCCGAGGCTTTTTTAAAAGACTATTTTCAAAATAAAAATGGTAATTATTTTTTATGTAACGAAAAAGAAGCTGAAGCTGCAATGTTACACCGTTTTGCAGCTGCGGGTGCTGCAACGGCTTATCGTAATGTACATAGCAAAACAGTGGAAAACATTGTTGCATTAGATATCGCACTACGACGCAATGATACCGATTGGTTTGAGACGTTACCAGATAATATTGATCAGAACTTTATTTATAAAATGTATTATGGGCATTTTTTCTGTTATGTATTTCATCAAGATTATATAGCTAAAAAAGGGGTGGATTGTGATAAAGTTAAGGAAGAGATTTTAGCATTGCTTGATCAGCGTGGTGCGCAATATCCAGCCGAGCACAATGTGGGGCATTTGTATCATGCCAATGAGGATTTGAAAAAATTCTATCACGAGCTTGATCCTACAAACAGTCTTAATCCGGGCATAGGTAAAACATCTAAGAAGAAAAATTGGGCTTAATTTTTTAAATTCTAGATACTATTAATAATTAAAACCAACCGCTAGAAATCACATCTAGCGGTTTTTTCAGAATAATATCACAATAGAACAATTAGTGGTTATTTAAATCACACCAACTTTTTTAATTGATATAAAATTTCTAATGCTTGTTTTGGTGTTAGAGCATCAGGATCAATCTGTTTTAACGCTTCTTCAACTTCCGAAGGTTCAGGTTCGTTGATAAAAGAAAGTTGAGATTGAGCAACGCCGCTGTTAGCTGTTTGTTTTGAAATAATCTCGAGCTCTTTCAATTTTTGTTTAGCTCGCTTTAATACTGCCTTAGGCACACCGGCAAGTCCAGCAACTGCAATACCAAAACTTTTACTCGCTGCGCCTTCAGATACTTCGTGGATAAAAGCAACGGTATTATCGTGTTCAATGGCATCAAAGTGGATATTATAAACACCTTGCATATGCTCGGGTAATTGGGTTAATTCAAAGTAATGAGTGGCAAAAAGCGTCATTGATTTGATTTCATTTGCTAAATTTTCGGCACAAGCCCAAGCTAATGAAAGCCCATCATATGTTGAAGTTCCTCGACCAATTTCATCCATTAATACTAAACTTTGTTGAGTTGCATTGTGCATAATGTTAGCGGTTTCGGTCATTTCGACCATAAAAGTGGAGCGACCAGATGCCAAATCATCAGAAGCGCCAATACGTGTAAAAATGCGATCAATAGGTCCAATGACTGCTTTTGAAGCAGGGACAAAGCTACCAATATAAGACAGTAATACAATTAAAGCAGTTTGACGCATATAAGTACTTTTACCGCCCATGTTTGGACCCGTAATAATTAACATACGTCTGCTTGGTAATAATGAGAGCGAGTTTGCAATAAATGGTGTTTGTAAAACTTGCTCAATCACCACATGTCGGCCATCTTTAATTTCTATTCCTGAGTCGGTTGATAGTGTTGGTTTTTGATAGTTAAGTGTTAATGATCGTTCCGCTAGGTTGGTAAGCACATCAAGTTCGGCAATGGCTTCAGCACTGATTTGCATAGTGGCTAGATCTGGCATTAATAGATCAAATAGCTGTTCGTAAAGTTGCTTTTCGAGTGCTAATGCTCGTCCTTTAGAAGTTAGCACTTTATCTTCGTACTCTTTAAGTTCGGGGATGATATATCGCTCAACATTTTTCAGTGTTTGACGACGAGTATAATGAATTGGTGCCAAATGACTTTGCCCACGGCTGATTTGGATATAGTAGCCATGCACAGCATTAAATCCAACTTTTAATGTGTCAATGCCAAGTGTTTCACGTTCTCGGATTTCTAACTGTTCTAAATAATTGGTTGCACCATCCGCTAAACTTCGTAGTTCGTCTAGTTCTGCATTATATCCAGTAGCAATAACCCCACCATCACGAATAATTACCGGCGGTGTTTCAACAATAGCCTGATTCAATATTTCGGTTATATGGTCAAATTGATTTATTTTTTTACGCAAGCTAATTAACGCAGGTGAAGTAAGACCACTTAATAGTGTTTGTAATTGTGGTAATAAATTATAACCATCACGTAAACGAGCAAAATCACGAGGTCGAGCCGTATGTAATGCAAGTCTTGCTAAAATACGTTCCAAATCACCAATTTGTTTTAATAATGGATTAACTTCATCAATATAATTTTGTAATTCGCCAATAGCTTGTTGTCGATTTTGTAATATAGTCAAATTACGAATTGGTGAATGCAACCAACGTTTAAGCATACGGCTACCCATTGGTGTTTGAGTTTTATCAAGTATTTCAGCTACAGTATTTTGAGTTCCACCAGATAGGTTTTCGGTGATTTCTAGATTACGACGTGTTGCGGCATCTAACACGACAAAATCATAAGCCGACTGTTTGATAATTGAACGTATATGAGGTAGAGCTGTGCGTTGAGTATCTTTTACATATTGTAACAAACAGCCAGCTGCACAAAGTGCATAATTACACTCTTCCACACCAAATCCAATTAAATCATTAGTGCCAAATTGTAGATTAAGCTGTTGTTTTGCTGTTTCAAGATCAAAGTCCCATTGTGGACGACGGCGCAATCCAGAGTTATTTTCAATTAATGGCATAGATTGAAATTCTTCCGGATATAGCAATTCGACAGGACTTGTACGTTGTAATTCGGCTTGCATTTCCTCGAAATTGTCACATTCAAAAATATAAAATCGTCCTGAACTGATATCGAGCGTGGCATAGCCGTAATAATTTTTATATTGCCAAATTGATGCCAGTAAATTGTCTTTGCGATCTTCTAATAATAGCTCATCACTTACTGTACCAGGAGTTACAATACGGACAATTTTTCGTTCTACTGGTCCTTTACTAGTAGCTGGATCGCCAATCTGTTCACAAATAGCAACAGATTCCCCTAGTGCGATTAATTTTGCTAAATAACTTTCAACCGCATGATAAGGCACTCCCGCCATAGGAATCGGTTCACCATTTGACGAACCACGCTTTGTGAGCGAAATATCTAAAAGTTGCGAGGCACGCTTGGCATCATCATAAAACATCTCATAAAAATCACCCATACGATAAAACAATAAAATATCAGGGTTTTCAGATTTAAGTTTTAAATACTGCTGCATCATTGGGGTGTGGTTGGCTAAATTGTCTTTATTAGTCATGGTGGTTTTTCTTTTTTTTATCCTTCAACGTAATAAGTAAATTCATTAGTCTAACAAAGAACCATTAAAAAGCATAAATTTGTACTGGTTCTTATTTTTAGTTTAATTATAAATTATGATAAATGTAAGTTGTATAATGTAATCATCTATATAATAATTTTATTATAACTGATTATTGGTTTATTACAGAGGCTATTTGGGGCTTAATGTAAAATGGATATGCTTGCATTTAATTAAAGAATTGGACTCATTACGAGCCCATTATTCTAAATTATGTACTTTTTATGTGTTTTTTATATTCAACATATTGAAATCTATTATAATCGTATCGGTTGTTATTGGGCTAATGGTTGGGTATTGCTACAACAATGTGAACAACAATATTACCAAAACAGTAAAATGATAGATATAGGCACTGTCTAGTATTTTGGTCAGGAACAATCAGCTAAAAGAAAAATAAGCCAATAAATCATTTTATACCAATGTGCCTTATAATTATGAGTTAATAAGTTTTATTTTTAAGGGAGTCAAGCATGTTTGAAAATCCTCGATGGGTACGAGATTTGTTACGTTTTTTACCACTTAAAAGTCAATTTGTATTATCAGGTAATATCCGAGATTTACAAGCTTGCGAGATAGTCCCTTCTGTTATTACACCACAATCTTTTGAATTAACCGTTTATCGTTGCTTAAAACAAGTCGGTTATGAGCATGTTGTGATATGGGATCCCTTGTCGGGCTTTCGATGTTTACAAACAGCCGACTTTCCTGCCAACAATACCGATCAATTATTACAAAAGTTAGGTTTAACACCAGAAAATGGCAAAGCCACAGGTGGTGTTGATTTATTGAGTTCTGTATTAGAACGGCTTGTTAATTTTGTTGGAGATCCCATTGCTTTATTGGTGGATTTTGCTTCTCAATTAAGTGTGCGCACCGATAATTTAACGCCAGCTGAACATCAATTATTTACACGAGCATTGATTTTGTCTCATCAGGCAAAAGTACGTCCTGCAGGGGAAAATCGCCAACCTTTTTTTAATACAGTGCTATGGGTTGTGGAAAAGGAGGGGGATTTACCGGATTGGTTCTTGGTGAATAATCCTAAAGTAAGATCTATTTCTGTCGCTAAACCAGATCATATTGCTCGCCGAGCTTTGGCAGGTGCATTAATTAAGGGAATAGCTCATGCCCAACAATTACCAGATGAGATTTTAACTCAAGCCGAAAAAACATTCGTAAATAGTACAGAAGGTATGCTGTTATTGGATATGAACGCAATTGCTACATTGGCACGAGTAGAAAATATAGGTGTTAACGTAATTGCTGATGCTGTACGGCGTTATAAGGTGGGGGTGACAGAGGATCCTTGGCAAAAAATAGATAGAGAAAAAATACAGCAGGCAGAAACCTTTATTTCGCAGCGCGTAAAAGGGCAAATGCATGCTGTGACACATATGTTAGATATTGTTAAGCGTGCAATTACGGGAATCGGTGTTAACCGTAAGGGCAATCGACCTCGAGGGGTAGTGTTTTTAGCTGGGCCTACAGGGGTTGGTAAAACAGAGTTAGCAAAAACTATCACCAGTCTATTATTTAATGATGAAAGCGCATATATCCGGTTTGACATGTCTGAGTTTAGCTCAGAGCATTCAGATCAACGTTTAATTGGAGCACCTCCTGGTTATGTGGGGTATGACGTAGGCGGCGAGCTGACTAATGCAATTCGAGAAAAACCTTTTAGTGTTGTGTTATTTGATGAAATTGAGAAAGCGCATCCCCGTATTTTGGATAAATTTTTGCAGATTTTAGATGATGGTGAGTTGACTTCAGGAAGAGGAGATAGAGTTTATTTTTCTGAAGTGCTGATTATTTTTACATCTAACTTAGGCATTTATAAAATGACAGAAAGCGGAAAACGAGAGGTGAATGTTAGTGCCGATGATTCTTTTGATGTGGTACAACTAAGAGTAAAAAATGAGATAGATCATTATTTCAAGGTGGTACTAAATCGTCCTGAAATTTTGAACCGGATCGGGGAAAATATTGTGGTATTTGATTTTATCCGCCCAGAAATTGCTGAACAGATTTTTGAACAAATGGTGGCTAATATTTTAAATGATTTTAAGCAAACAGGACTGACATTAACCTTTAGCCCTAATGCCATGCATAGCCTAAAAATGTTAGCTTTAACTGATCTTTCTAATGGTGGGCGAGGTATTCGTAATCAATTAGAAGCACATCTTTTAAATCCACTGGCACGTGAGTTGTTTGCTTTAAATCCTCAAGCTGGGCAGCATGTAACTATTACCTCAGTGCAAGCTAATGCAATAACATTGGAGTTGTAGAATGGTAAAATTAGGTTTATCTCGTATCCATTTTCCGGTGACGACACTAGGACCAGGTAATAGAATAGGTATATGGTTTCAAGGATGTCGTTTAAGGTGTAAAGGTTGTATTTCAGCTGACACATGGGGCACGGTCAAAGAGTTTGTTGATGTTGACGAATTAGTCGATAAACTAACACCTTGGTTAGCACAAGCTGATGGCATTACTATTTCAGGTGGCGAGCCTTTTGATCAAGTGAATGCCTTATCTACCTTATTACAACAGCTTAAACAAAAAACGACCATTGATATTTTAGTGTATACCGGTTATTCATTAGAGCAAATAACCGAACATTTAATTACGATTAAACCTTATATAGATGCATTGATAACCGATCCCTTTCAATACCAAACAGCGCAAACGTTACAACTTAGAGGTAGTGATAATCAACGGCTACACTTTTTTACACCTTTAGGAGAAAAACGGTTTAGATCTTATCAAACCACCGTGAACGAACAAGAAAAAGCACTGGATGTAATGTTTGATGAAGATGGAACGGTTTGGTTGGCAGGCATTCCTAAAAGAAATGACATGCAGCTATTACAAGATATGTTAGCACAACAAGGCCACCGTATAGTATTAACAATCGATAAACCCCGAGATTAAGGAAAAACAATTATGGCAATGATGCGTTTTTGTCCTCATTGTGAAACAGAAAGATCACTTTATGAGATTTTTTGCGAAGGAACTATTGAGACAGGAGTTTGCGGTTGGGATTTGTCGAACGAACCGATTCGTGAATCAGGTTGGCGACCGTTGTCTATTGTTACAGCCGAGGAGTTAACCGAGCAAATAAGCTCATTGCCACATTGTGTTAATGGTCACCCGATGGATGAAGGGGATTTGATGTGCATGGTGTGCGGTGGGGATTTAGCCGAGTTAGATGTTATAGAACAAGAGGTAATATCTGCGACAACTCAAACCTTAGAACCTGCGTCAAAAGCAGTGGAAACAACAATTGATAACTGGCGAATATTAAATACATTAAGTACCATAGATGGGACTAGAGAGCGCTATTTAGCCGAGAGAATAGAAGATAAAAAAAGAGCCGTCTTAACACTTTATCATGCCGGTGCCGAGCCTGATGTGGCGATTTATGACGTATTAAAACAACTACCTAAAGAGCACGTTCCTGAAATTATTACTGCAGGTCGTTGGAATGCTCAAGCTTATGTGGTAGCGGAAGAACTAACAGGAGGAAGCTTATCAGATCTTGGTATTGTTATGACCGATCTTGTTAGCATTAAGCATGTTATGGCAGAGTTAGGTCAAGCTTTACAGGCGTTTACCGAGGTAGGATTAAGACACTGTGATTTAAGACCTGAAACATTGTTAGTAAGAACTAAAGATCCTTTAGATTTGGTGATTACAGGTTTTGGATCTGCTCGTTTATCAGAATTTGATTTAGAGGTTATATCGCCTTTAAAAACAACTCGCTATATGGCACCTGAAGTTATTGCAGGTGGCGTTAGCGTTGCATCGGATTGGTGGAGTCTGGGGATTATTCTATTAGAGCAATTAACCCAAGGGCAATGCTTTGCTGGTGTGAATGATCAAGCTTTTTTAATACAAATATTAACCAATGGAGTAACAATTCCTGATAACTTACCAACACAATTACAACAATTATTAAAGGGGTTATTGGCTAAAAACCACCATGAACGTTGGCAATGGCCACAAGTGCAGGCATGGCTACAAGATCAAATGGTTGCCGTGCCAGAAGCCTTATCAAGCCCTCAACACGAATTAGGTTCAACAATTCAGCTAGGAGAGCGACATTATTCTGATATTAAATTATTTGCCTTAGCTGCAGCTGATCCGCTTTATTGGCAAGAAGCATGTGATCATCTTGTAAGAGGTTTAGTCACAACATGGTTAGAAAAGGCTGAGTTTGATGAGCAAATACTAGCTAAAGTAAGAGAAGTTCTACGTCAACTTGATTTAAGCGACGACTTAAAGTTGATGTTAGTACTTAAGATATTAAATCCTGATATGCCATTGGTACTCAAAGGCGATATTATTACACCAAGTTGGCTATTACAGCATCCATTACAAGGATGTCTATTTATTGAGGGATTTATCCCCCATGTTTTACAAGATTTGGAGATTTGGCTGTGGCGTTTGCAAGAAAGAGCAAATACAGTTAGAAGACGAGCCGATAATTTGCAAATTCGCTTGGATGAAGAAACGCTAAAGATTCATCTGCTTTCTACATCGCGCGCTCAATTAACTGCATTATGGGAGGAGCGATTAGCTATTTTTCCTGATGCCAATAATGTTGGAATTTTATCATTAATTGAGCGACGAGCAATCAGTGAAGAAGATTTGATTGTATTGCTAAGCGCTCAGATCGGGCAATTCAAATCGATAGATAATGTAACGCAAGAAGTTTTAAAATTAAGTGATCAGCATTCAGTCGTAACGGTGGATGAGCAAGAATTAAAAGAATTAATGCGCCAACCTAGATTAGCACTTTATCAAATGCTTAATGAGCGTATTGAAGGTTTTGCTTGTATAGGACATGAGCAGCTAGATGCTTGGACTGAGCAATACCGATTAGAAAAAAGAATGCCTTTTCACCAGTTGTTACTGTTATTAAGTGTGCCGGCAGAGCAATGGATAAAACCGCATAAACAGCAATATATTTCACAGATTATTGATTTCTTCCATAAAAAAGTTTCTGCCTCAGTATTGCAAGGACCTTTAGTTCGAATGCATTTAGGGCTGTACATGCCACGAATCGATATTTATTTACTAGGTACAGAGCGTAAGCCCGCAGAAGCATTATTAGATCATCTTGTTGCACGTAATAGCCGTCAAATAAGTATCGATCTGATGGCATTTCAGCAAGATCAATATTTAGAGCGTAGATTAAGTAATTTATATAGACAATCTTCTTTGTACAAAAGAGATACCGGCATTGATGATTTGTATATGGGGTTTCCTTTCTTAATTTATCAAGAACCCACAGCATATCGATTACCTCGTATTGCACCATTGCTGTTATGGCCGATAAAACTTCATTACGAGCTTGGTGCAAGAAATCATATTGCCTTTTCCTTCGATCATGATCGGGAAGAAATTAGAATTAATCCTGCTTTGGAAGGAATATTAGGTAAGAGCTTATATCAAACATGGAAAAATACATTAGATGAATTATTAACCCGTTCCGCTTTATCTACACAGGAAATTATCGATGCTCTTAGTATATTGGGGAACCCTTTATCAAGAAAAGTACAAGCCTTACCATTTAAGCAAGAGATAGAGCGAGGAAAGCTATACTTAAGTTGCTCAGCTGTGTTTTTTAATGTTAATTTTATGGGGCAATCGATAGGTGAAGAATTAAATAAACTGAAAAAAATATCTCCTATTGGCACTGCATTAGAAACCGCATTACGATTAAAATCTTACCAAACTTTAGCGGATATTCCTGAAAAAACACCCGAGCTAGAGCGCTATTTTACCGTTGCAAGCGATCCCTCTCAAGAAAATGCAGTACTTCAATCAAGACAATATCCTGGACTATTGATTGAAGGACCTCCAGGCACAGGAAAGAGCCAAACCATTGTCAATATGATAGCCGATGCGATTGGTCGTAATAAAACAATTTTGCTTGTCTGCCAGAAAAAAGCTGCGCTTGAAGTTGTTTATAAAAGACTTGTAGCTGAGGGGCTTAATAATCGCGCAATAATGATCAATGATGTGAATGCTGACCGCAATATAGTGATTAGTAGTATCCGAGAGCAACTTGATAGACTATTTAAGTCACCAGTAGATACTCACTGGGAAGCTAAAAGAGAACAAATTGCAAACCAAATTACTCAGTTAGAACATCAACTCGATAGTTATCACCAAGCTTTGCATCATGTAGATGAACAGACAGGATTAACTTATAGAGAATTAATAGCTGAATTGATCAGTTTAAATAAGCAGCCGAGTACATTTGTAGCACCACAACTTAGAACCGTATTAAGTGCATTAAATAAAGTACAATTAGCCGAGCTAGAAGATGAATGTGCATTACTGATACGTTATTGGCTACCAGCGAATTACGAGCATACGGCATTAAGTGAGTTGCGTGCTTTTTCGCATGAGCCAGCAACCCTCAGTGATTTTAATCATTTCTTTACTGATTTTATGGAAGCGGAACATAATCGTACAGTTGTGTTAAACATTAACCAAGCACGATTTGATTTAAATGATCCTACCCCCTATCAACACTGGATAGAAACTGATGGACAGATGTTTTTAGCAATTTCTGACAGTGTAAGAATACAACTAAATAAATGGTCTTCGCTTTTTAAAGTCGACGCTGCTAAACAACAAAGTTCATCAGAAGGTTATACACTGATAACAGAGCTAAAGCTGCTTGAAGAACAATTGGCCGTTATTAGTGATGCTTCGTGGTGCGATTTATCGCCTAAGTTATGTTTGTTAGAACAGCAACCGCTCGATAAATTAACAAAGCAAGCTAGCCGCATGATGACACCAACTTCTTGGTATAGCTTTTTAAGTATTACGCGATATTCTGCAAAGAAAAATTTAACGCATTTCTTAATGCAACAAGGTGAAATATCTGATGGAACACGCTTCCCAATGCTTTTTCACGCATTGATTTTAGAGCAACAATATCGCCCTATTCGTAATAAATTACAGTGTATTTTTAAACAATTACAATTACCGATACCTGATAATACAATTGGCATTAAAATGGCTGGACTCATTAATGAAACGATAGTTACTTTAGAAGAAGTAATGCAACTATTTAACAAAATAATGATCGCCCCGAGAACCGAAGAGGTAGAAGCAGCGTTATTAAATAGCAAACCGGCCTTTGAACAACTTTTAGCTGATTATACTACAGCTTTTAATCGTTACTTTGCTCGAAAAGAAGCACTAGAAAAATTAGCTAGGATTGAACACTATTTAAGCCCTTCGCTTTATCAAAGCTGTAAAACAGCGATAGAAAACAATGTGTCAACGGAACCTAAACTATTAGACATCAAGCAAGCTTTACCTAGCTTGGCTGACTACCAATATTTTAGAAAAAGAGCCGAACAACTTTCAGCCACTTCCTTACAGTTGCTAGCTAAATTGCGTAGTTACCAAGAACTATTGAAACAAATAGCGGTAACTGATTTAGAAAAAGTATTTAGGCAATTGGTCAATGGAGAAGCTTATCAAGCATGGAAAGAAAGAATAGAGTTAGCCTATCCAATCTTATTAATTAATGATGAAGAAACACAAAAACGAATTAAATTATTAGCTGCAGCTGACCTTGAAATGCGAGCTTTGAACCGCGTATTACTTGAACAAAATATTCCTATTAAAGAATTAGGATCATTAAGACAGTGGGAAGATATTACAAGGCTAACAGGTGTTAGAGCTAGGCGTTTAAGAGAATTTATAGAACAAGGTGAAAAATTAGGCTTAATGAAACTTAGATCTATCTGGTTGATGAATCCTGATGTGGCAAGTCGTTTATTACCTTTAAAAGCAGGCTTATTTGATACGGTTATTTATGATGAAGCTTCTCAAATGCCGATACAATACGCTATCCCAACCCTTTACCGTGGTAAAGTATTGGTAGTAAGTGGTGATGAAAAGCAAATGCCTCCTAGTAATTTTTTTGCTAATCAAATAGAAATAGAAGAAGCTGATTTAAATCTGTCTTATGATGAATTAAGCGATGAAGAACAAGAAGAATTACAAACCGGTCAATGGAATTGTAGAGAAATTCTGGATTGCCCTGATTTGTTGCAATTAGCACGTTCAGTATTACCAAGTACAAGCTTACAAATTCATTATCGTTCTGCTTATCGTGAATTAATTGCTTATTCTAATGCAGCTTTTTACAATAATCAGCTTAATGTACCAGTACGTCATCCAAAATCGACAATAAAACAAGTTCAACCTATAGAATTTTTACAGGTTAATGGAGTTTATCACAATCAAACAAATCTCACCGAGGCAGAACAAGTGGTGGAAAAGGTTGCAGAGATTTGGCAATTACCGAAAGAACAACGTCCTTCACTCGGTGTTGTTACATTTAATAAAAAGCAGGCTGATTTGATTGAAGACTTATTTAATAAAAAAGTCCGAGAAAATGAGATATTTCGAACCCTTTATCTCGAAGAGACTCAGCGTGTAGAGGCGGGTGAAAACATGTCTTTTTTTATTAAAAATGTAGAAAATGTACAAGGTGATGAGAGGGATATCATCATATTTTCTACGACATTTGGTCGAAACAAAGAGGGCGTGTTCCGTCGTAACTTTGGCGTGCTTGGACAATTGGGAGGAGAACGTCGACTCAATGTTGCCATCACACGGGCAAGAAAAAAAGTAATATTACTTTGCTCTATGCCAATTGAAGATATATCAGATATGTTAGCATCACAGCATCAGCCAATAAGCCCAAGAGATTACTTACAATGTTATCTGGCATATGCTAGAGCCTTGTCGGCTGGAGACTTCGTTACAGCACAAAGCCTTTTAAAAGGTATTATTGCCACTACTGAAACTCAAGCAACAAAATTAATCGAATCTCGACAAGATGCGCTTTTAAATGATGTAGAAATGTTTATACGATCACTAGGGGTGTCTTATACCAAAAATTCAGGAACAGGCGTTTTTGCTTTAGATTTCGCAATAGAAGATCCTAAAACACAACTTTATATAGTGGGCATTGAGTGCGATGCTCCAACACACCCTTTATTGGCTAATGCTAGGGCTAGAGATATTTGGCGTACGGCGGTGCTAAACAGATCTATTCCTCATATCATTCGTATCACATCGCATGAATGGTATGAACAAAATGAACAAATTAAAGCCAAGCTTAGACAATTAATAAATGAAACGCTTGCCACAGGAGAAACTCATGAGCGGTCCTAAAGTTGTACACATAGTGACACGAGAAGAAATAATAGCTACTTGCCAAGGGATATTAGCCCAACTTGATCAAGCCATTAACCAATGGCAGCGTGCGATGCAAAACTTAGCAATTACCGATGATACGTTTTTGCAAGGCATCATCAACACACGAGAAAAATTTAATAAATTATTAGCTGAAGATAAATTTTCAGATATTCAACGACTAGTACCTATAGAAATTAAACAGCTGCAAGCGGATATTATTGAACGTAAGCAAGTCATAATAACAACATTAGCGAAGCAACGTGAAGAAGCAAGACAAACCAAAGAAAATGCTCAATTGTTGATAAATGCAATAGCACAAAAAGGGCTGCACCTACCAAAAGCATTACACAATGAACTGACACAAATAATACAAGGAAACTACCAAGGCTCAGCAACAGCTGTATTTAACCAAGTCTTTGGTTATTTAGTACCTGAACAACAAACGAATGTGTTGACGGCAAAACAACAAGCAATCTTAAATAGCATGAATGTAGATAAATCAACACAAACTTATACAGATTGGCTAACTAAACATCAAACCTCACAAAGGGATCCGCGCTTTAACCGAATAGATCATTACTTAAGTGAACTCGCATTAGAAAATAAAAATGTCTATCAATCTTTTATGCAACGATTAAACATAGCAGAAACAGAAACAATAAAACAACAACAAAATTTATTACTAGATAGTATTTTATTAGATTTATCAAAAACCGTACAAGAAGCCAAAAAGCGTACCCAATTATTGGCTAAATTAGAACTCATTGTAGCGGAGTTGAAACAAAAATCAGTAGAACCTTTAAAGTTAGATATTCAACAATTGGATCAGTTAACTATAGATGAATTAACAACATTAGTTGAAAATTGCGAGCAGCAACTTATAAAAGTAACCAACACCATAACCGCAACTTACAGGCAGCAAACTTTACTTCAATGCTTATCTAAACTAGGTTACGAAGTAAGGAGTGACATGCAAACTCAATGGATTAAAGACGGGCGATTAGTCATTCGCAATCCTGCCACACCAGGATATGGTATTGAATTTACAGGACAGGCTGAAAACCAACGGATGCAACTTAGAGCGGTCAGATTTACTCAACAAGAAGATCGACAACGAGATAAAGATATAGAAACACTATGGTGTAGCGATTTTGCTAAATTACAAGCATGGCTTGCTAAGCAAGGAGATTCATTAATACTAGAAAAATCACTCCCTATTGGACAGGTTGCTATAAAACAAGTTAACGAAGAACAAAATGGTACAATAATAAAAGAAAACGTAAAAAAATATTTTTAGTAAATAAAATATATTATCTGTAGGAATTCCTCACGTTGTTTACAGTAATTTAAGAAACACTGTAATAAATATCCTTGAAAAAAACAAAATTAACGCCTTACCACAGACAGGTGATAGGGCGCTGATATCATAAAGAAAAATTATTATCACCAATTTAGCTAAACACTTTATAGTCAAATGTGTAACTATCCCCTAAAATAGTACAGCAAAAAAGTAGAAAATTCTCTATGATAAAAGAAAAGGGGATTTAATTATGAAAAAAATGACTGAACATCAAATCGTCGCTATTTTAAAAGAAGCTGAAGCGGGTATTCCGGTTAAAGAACTGTGCCGTAAATATGGCATGGGTAATTCAACTTTCTATAAATGGCGAGAAAAATATGGCGGAATGGAAACTTCGGATATCAAACGCTTAAAGGAGCTGGAGGCTGAAAACCGCAAGCTTAAGCAGATGTTTGCCGAACTGAGTTTAAAATCCCAGCTTCAGGAAGAAATTATAAAAAAGCTTTAGTGCCCACAAAGGCACGTAAAACGTGGGCACAGCAACTACAACAAAATCATTCAGTTACTATTGCTATGAGTTGTGCCATTGTTGGCTTAAGCCGTTGTGCTTACTATTATCAACCTAAGTTACAAGATGATTCGGTGATTGTTTCGGTATTGAATGCTATCACAGACCGGCATTTACGTTGGGGCTTTCCTAAATGCTTTAATCGTATCAAAAAGCTGGGCTATAAATGGAATCATAAACGGGTAGAACGATTTAATCGTACCTATCGTACTGAAGTACTCGATTTATATCTTTTTAACAACTTAGCACAAGCAAGGAGAATAACCGAAGAATGGTTAACGATTTATAATACCGAAAGACCGCATGAGGTATTACAAGCAGCATGATTTTCTACGTGAGTTGTGTACTAAGTTTGGGATATTTACAATTTGATTTTTTGTCAAATAGACATTTGATAATTCTTTATAAAACTTTATTAATCGATTAATTGGATATAAAATATTTTTTGCTGTTTATTTTGCCAAGTGATTGAGTATTTGAAAGTACCTGACTTCATTAAAGTTGCTTCTTGTAAATATGCCTGACATAGATACTGTTTATTATCATTATCAGTACGGAGTGTTTTTTGATTAACAATAGTCGGTCTTTTAAAACCTTCTCTTGTGTAAATTTCTTTTAATATATTTTCTGCATCTTTACTATCACATTTTGGCGGCATTTCATCTCCACAACCAGTTAATAAAAAACAGCCTAATAATGTAAATATAAATATTTTTTTCATCAGTTTTCCTTAATCAAATAACATTTTTAATATAATTAATCAGTTTTTTTGTCATTTTCTTGTTCTTTTTTACTATATACAGCATCCCCAAAAGTGAATCCCAGCTTAAAATTAATGCCACGATAATGTATCTTTTATCAAGGGTTGAATTGTATATATCAATACTCCTACAAAATTCACTAAAAAATAAGAAATATATAATGTTTTTCTATAAAAGGGCTATATTGCCCTTTTCTTTGCTAAAACGAATAACGAACACCAATAGTTAAATCAGTTGTGCTAAGTTTTAATGATGAATTTGAGCTATTATCATTTGTTGATACATTTACTTTTCCTCCGTAAGTATATCGAGCTTGTAAATCTGTCGACCAATTGTCAGTTATTTTATAAGAAGCCCCAATACCTGCAGAGTAGGCAAAGCGAGTTTTGCTTTTGGAATCTGTATCGGCATCCTCATTGTCTCCGCCTTTTACAAGTCCTGTTCGTTCATATTTCAAAAACGCAGTACCAACACCTAGTGATGCATAAGGTGTGAAATCAGTTCCTGTATCAATATCATAATAGGTATTTAACATTAATGTATTCATACGTGTTTTTATGCTTAAATAGTAATCAGCAGTTTGTGCATCTCCATCGTCATCGATATATGACACATTTCGCGAATTGGTATTTTTATTTAAATTGCCACGTTTAGTAAACATCAATTCAGTGCGAATAGGGATACTAAATTGAGGTTTAAAGTTATATCCAATTCCTACACCACCACTAAGGACAGTCTTATTTTGAGATCCAAATCTCAAATGACTAGAATTTATATCGTCCTCATTAAAGTGATGCTCTATACTTTTTGCTTTTAGCCAACTTGCACCTATTTGGCCATTAATGTAAAGGCCTGATGTTTCTGCATAAGAAAAGCTACTTATACTTGTTAAAAAAGCTATTGTAATAAACGATTTCTTCATTTTTATTCCTTATTTTGCCTAAATTGACTTTTAAAAGTATAAATTAAAAATATAAAACTATCAATAATGGATTTGTTTATTTATTTTTGTATCAATAAAGGATGTTCAATAAAAAGACTAACATCTCGACAATAAATACCAATTTAAATTTTAGTTATGAGCAAAGACATTTAATGGCAAAAGTACCTGTATCTGATATAGATAAAAAAGTAGGAAAGCGCATACAACACTGTAGAAAAGAAAACAATTTAACTATAGCTGAGTTATCTGAACGAGTAGAGTTATCAACTCAGCAATTATCTCGCTACGAAAGAGGGATTAATAAAATTAATCTGGATCATTTAACTAAAATTGCACATAAATTAAATACACCAATAAGTTGGTTTCTTATTGATGAAGAACAAAGTTATATCTTTAATAGTTCCAATAAAGTAAGTGAAAACAAAACGGGATATTATTCTACACAAAATGATCTAAAAGCCCGTTTATTACAACGTTGGGATATGTTATCAGTTGAACAAAAACGGGCAATTATCATTTTGATTGATACAATGTAATAAAAAATAAGTTTTTATTTTAAGATTTTAAAACTTTTTGGAGCTTTGTTAGACGTTTTTAGATGATAAGATCATATATATAAATAAGTAAT
>NZ_LZHR01000019.1:0-1052 GCF_001690675.1 Gilliamella sp. Occ4-3 | reverse complement strand
GGTAGCCCTTATCAAAATGGCTATATTGAACGATTTAATCGTACCTATCGTACTGAAGTACTCGATTTATATCTTGTTAACAACTTAGCACAAGCAAGGAAAATAACCGAAGAATGGCTAACGATTTATAACACCGAAAGACCGCATGAGGCATTAAATAACATGACACCGATTGAGTATAAAACACTAAAACAAGCAGCTTAATTTTCTACGTGAGTTGTGTACTAAGTTTGGGGCATTTACATATCCAATGTAAAATTTGTGAAGGGCATTATGTTATACGAGACGGAAAATATGGGATATTTGCAGGTTGCTCCCGTTATCCAGTTTGTAAATCAACTTTAAAGATCCCCGAATTAGTTTATGAATTCATTCGTAAATATGGTGTCAATATTTATCAATGGCAAAAACAGTGTTGGAAATGTCAGCAAGAAACGCCAGTCTATTCATACTATTTGTATTACGAGCTATCCGAATTAGATCCAATTTTTTCTGTATTACACGGGATTGGAGTCGGTGATATTTCCAGTATTGATCGCCTGCTTAGCTTAAATGTACCAACTGTTAAAATGAAGTACAGTAAAACACTCAATGAACATTATATGGCAAATGTTTGTCTACATTGTGGAGCCATACAAGGTCATAACTATGTAGTCACTGATCCCCATGAAATCATCAATTCACTGTGGCATAATCATGATATGAATAACTATTTCTTTAAAAACTTAAAAATTGATACAAGCACATTATTAGGTGAATTGAAAAGATGTATGGAATGGAGCTAATATTCTCATGTTTTGTCTGAAATCATCACCTTTAATACCAGTATACTAATTTAGTAAATATCAACAATCCTATTTTCCATGGATATTACCGTGTTCGTAGTACTCAATCATTACTTAAGATTCATTTATCCCTTATCGTTCTATTTTAATAAGATATGATAAATTAGAAAGGAATTATGTCTGCATGTTATCTCTGGCATTCATACTTATGTGGCTACCAATGCATTGTTGATTAATACATGAATACAAAAGATCAACAATCCCTAA
>NZ_LZHR01000018.1:0-428 GCF_001690675.1 Gilliamella sp. Occ4-3 | reverse complement strand
TAATAATGTACGCCCCTAGGACTCCCCCCCAATACGGCTTTCTCTAAACCACCATAGCCTTTATATAGACTATAAATATCTTTATTTTTTATCCAGTTTGGCACGTTTTCCATATGGTAATAAAAAGTCACCATTCTCATCCCTTGCATTTGATCATCAACCTCATCAATTTTTTCAACCACCACTTTTCCAAAGCAGAAATTTGTTGCACTCCATTTTTTACCAAGATATTTACGTCCTTCATCCGTTAAATTATAGCGGTATAGTGGCTTGTCGCCATCGTGACCGACCAGCTCTTCGGTAAATAATCCCTCTTTGGCATAAAGGGATAGTTTTAAGTTAAGTTCGTTATTAGCAGCGATTTTGTCATAAGGATCGTTAGGATCTATTTCCCCTTCAAGATAATGAATGGTATAGGGGTACATATC
>NZ_LZHR01000017.1:0-580 GCF_001690675.1 Gilliamella sp. Occ4-3 | reverse complement strand
AGGGTTAATACGATCATTTTCTTCCTGTATGCGGTCTTTATACATGTAATTATTACAACTTTTTAGTAAAAATATAATTAGTGCGCTACTGATGAGTAATGCAATGATGGTTAGTTTTTTTGTCATGATTATTGCCTATTAATAACCCCATGATTTACATTTATAAAACATATCCGCCACTCTGGCCGCCCGTCAAACGTAGCTCACCATCAGGCCCAAAACTGTAATAATGTACGCCCCTAGGACTCCCCCCCAATACGGCTTTCTCTAAACCACCATAGCCTTTATATAGACTATAAATATCTTTATTTTTTATCCAGTTTGGCACGTTTTCCATATGGTAATAAAAAATCACCATTCTTATCCCTTGCATTTGATCATCAACCCTATCAATTTTTTCAACCACCACTTTGCCAAAACAGAAATTTGTTCCCCCCCATTTTTTACTAAGATATTTACGTCCTTCATCCGTTAAATTATAGCGGTATAGTGGCTTGTCGCCATCGTGACCGACCAGCTCTTCGGTAAATAATCCCTCTTTGGCATAAAGGGATAGTTTTAAGTTAAGTCTTTTATTTTG